>JBOHWI010000229.1:0-3655 GCA_050736675.1 Binatus sp. (SeqCode) | reverse complement strand
CCGCTTTCGTTTCCGCCTGCGGCGAATTTCTGACCGTCGTACGCTCGCACGCTTCCGGTAGACCGTCCGCCTTAGCCCATGAAGAATGCGTTCAACTTGTTGCCGTCCAGGTCGCGGAAGTACCCGGCGTAGAAGCCGTCGCCGCGCGGCCCCGGGGCGCCTTCGTCTTTGCCACCCAGAGACAATGCCTTCCGGTGAATCGCATCGACCTGTGCCTTGCTCTTGGCCGCCAACGCCACCATGACGCCGTTCCCGACCGTGGCGGGCTTGCCGTCAAACGGCTTGATCACCGACACCATCGGTGTTCCCGGTGCGGTCGCCCACGCGATGAACCCGTCGGCCTCCATCGCGCGTTTCGCTCCGAACTCCGCCAGCAGCGCATCGTAGAAGGCTGCGGCGCGCGCGAGATCGTTCGTTCCCAGTGTCGTGTATCCAATCATGATCGTCCTCCTTGCTCGTATATTTGAGCTCTGCGCCGTCTCGGCCGGCGCGTATCGGTCATTCCTCCGGCAGTCCGGCTTTGCGCAAGGCCGCGGCGTATCGCTCCCGGTCACTCGCGCGAGCCTACCTGCCGTGCATCGCCCATTGGTGCGGTTTAGTCAACCCAGGCCAGTTCCATGCCGGTGGTCTTGGCGCGGCGAAGGCAGAATCGTTGGCGGTCAAACATCAACTGCCGATCATGAAGCGTTATCGTCATCCTGAAAAGAGCGAAGGAGCCCGAATCCCTGAACAAACCGCAAGCCAAAAACAAACAGGCCTCGGACCGACGCGTGGTCGCGTCGGCCGAGGCCTCCTCGTAGAGGCATTGTGTTGAAATCAGCCGCCCGACAGCGTCCGGAGGACCGAGATCATTGCCGGCCCGATGATTACCGCGATCATCGAGGGCAATACGAAGATGACCAGCGGGAACAGAATCTTGATAGACGCCTTCTGCGCGGCTTCTTCGGCTTGCAGTCGGCGGCGCACGCGCAGCGCATCAGAGCTGGCTCGCAACGCCGGTCCGATTTGTGCGCCGAGTTGTTCGCTCTGAATCAGGGTCGCCGCAAGCGGCTTGATATCCTGAACCGCGGTACGGTCGGCGAGGCCGCGCAACGCCTGTCCAAGCGACGCACCCGCGGAAATGTCGGTCGCGACCAGGTTCAACTCGGTGCCGATTTCCTGCCCGTGCCGTTCGCATTCCGCACCAACGATTCGAATTGCTTCGAACAGGCCCATGCCCGCTTCGACGCACACCACCAGCAGATCCAGCACGTCCGAGAGTTGCCGCGAGATGGCGGTCTGCCGCAGCCGCGCGCGTCGTCCCAGGTAATAGCTTGGCACGAAGATTCCGGCTGCGACGCCGCCCAATCCGAGGAGCAGCACCGAATGAAGAATGAAGCCCGCTACCAACCCCAGTACACCACCTCCGATCGCCAGAAATACGCGGGCAACCTGGTAGGTTTGCGGCGCGCTGGACTTCAGAAATCCAGCTTGGGCCAGAGTCTGCTGGAGCTTCTCCCCGGTGGGAGTCTCCAGGTTCGGCGGCGGAACACGCTTGGCCGCCCACCTGAAAAGCATGCGGAGGACGGTATCATCCTGATTCTCGCCTGCCAGTGCACCTTGGGAGGCCCGCATCTTGACCGCCAAATCCGCGAATCGATCGTCCATTGCGCGGCTTTGCGGTGAAATGGCCAGATACAAAGCCAGACACGCCGCACCAGCCAGGAAAAAGACCACTATGCCGATCATTAATGGACTCATATTAGTAGTTCACTCGCAGTAGTCGCCGTATGGTCAGGAGGGCGAGAATGTCCGATCCGATCGCAAATTTCACAATCTTCTGACCGGTCGGGTCGCGGAATAACTTGTCGCTGTATCCAGGCTGAATCAGGCTGAATATGCACAGCACCACGATCGGCAGGAGCCCGACGACCAGGCCGCCGAAACGCGATTGCGCCGTCAGCGCCTTGATTTGCAGCCGCAGGCGCTGCCGGATTCGCACGATTTCGGAAAGCCGTCCAACAATCTGGGCCAGGCTCGATCCGACTTCCGTCTGCACGCGGACGGCCACGACCAGCAGCCGCAGGTCGTCCTCCGGAACTCGCTTGAGCATGTCTTCGAGCGCACGCGGCAGCGGCAGCCCGATCCGGTTCTGCTCGAGCACGGTGCGAAATTCGCTGCCAAGAGGATCTGCGAACTCGGCGACCAAGACCTGCAGCGCACGCTGCAATGAATGTCCCGCCTCGAGCGACGATTTGATCAGGTCAAGCGCGAACGGCAACTGCGCCGCAAAGTTCCTTAGCCGCAGAGTCCTGCGGAATTGGATGAAGAGCAGAGGCAGACTAGCTACCACCAGCCCGCAGCCGAACGCGAACCACATATCGTGAAAAAAGAGATTACCGCCGAACAGTCCCGCGCCGAACATCAGAACGATGACCAGCAGAATGTCCGCGACCCTCATATACATGCCCGCCTGCCACATCATCTCTTCGAGTTTGCGCAGCAGGTCCAAATTGTAGAGCCCGACCAGCAGCGTTCCTTCTTCGGGCCGGCGTTTGCGCATCACGTCGACGTCGATCTCGTCGGGGGGGCGCGTCAGGCGCCGGGCCAGCTCGCGCTGCTGCTCGACTTCACTGCCGCCCGTGCTGAAGATAACCAGCACGCCGACGAAGACGAGTGCGAAGATGCCGCTTGCCATCAAAAAGTCCATAGTGTTTTACCCGATTGTGTTGCGGAATATCTTGCCGTCGAGTCGGTAACCCGCAGCCTCCAGCCGCTGCGAGTAAGTTGAGCGAATTCCGGTGGCGAGAAACGCGCCGAGCACCTCGCCGCCGGGCCCAATTCCGGTGCGCTTGAATTCGAACAAATCCTGCATCATCACCATCTCGCCTTCCATTCCGCTGATCTCGGAAATTCTCAGCACTTTGCGCGACCCGTCGGACAGGCGCGATACGTGAACGATGATGTTGAGCGCCGACGCGATTTGCTGGCGCATCGCGCGCTGCGGAATCGAGACGCCCGACAGCAGCATCATCATCTCGAGACGTCCCAGGCTGTCGCGGGGAGTGTTGGCGTGGATGGTGGCGATTGAGCCGTCGTGGCCGGTTGACATCGCCTGCAACATGTCGAACACTTCGCCGCCGCGGACCTCGCCGACGATGATGCGGTCCGGCCGCATACGCAGCGTGTTCCTGACCAGGTCGCGCTGGCTGACTTCGCCTTTGCCTTCGACGTTGGACGGCCGCGTTTCGAGCCTGACTACGTGCGGCTGCTGGAGCATCAATTCGGCCGAGTCTTCGATCGTCACAATTCGCTCGTCGGCCGGGACGAACAGCGACATGCAGTTAAGCATCGTCGTTTTGCCCGAGCCGGTGCCGCCGCAAATCAGGATGTTGAGGCGCGCGCGCACGATGGTGCGCAGGAACTCGACGATCTCCGGGACCAGCGTTTTCTTCTCGACCAGGTCGTCGATGTTGTAGCGCTTGCGGCCGAATCGGCGGATCGAGAGCGAGGGCCCATCGAGCGCCAGCGGCGGAATGATCGCGTTGATACGCGAACCGTCGGGCAGGCGCGCGTCAACCATCGGCGACGCTTCGTCAACCCGGCGTCCGACCTGCGACACTATCCGATCTATGATCAGCATCAGATGCTGATCGTCCTGGAACCTGACCTCGGT
>JBOHWI010000228.1:0-3433 GCA_050736675.1 Binatus sp. (SeqCode) | reverse complement strand
CTGATCGATCACGACGATGAGTGGTTGCCGAATAAGATCGAGGCGGCGGTGGCCGCGATGAGCGCCGATTCCGGCGCGGCGCTGCTTTACTCCGACATGATTGTCGTGAACGAAGCGGGCGAGGAATTTCGCCGCTCGCCAATCGGCCCCGACACCGCACACGCGCCCACGATGGACGAGATGCTCGCGCGTATCTGGCCGATCACGCCGAGCACGGTGGTGATGCGGCGTGACGCCTTCGATCGCGCCGGTGGTTTCTGTGAGCATCTCGTTAGCGCCGAGGACATCCACTTCTGGCTGCTGATGCGCGAGCAGGGGCACTTCATTTACCAACCTGACCGGCTGGCACGCTTCACCTACGGCCAGTTGTTTCCGAAGGTGTTAAACCGCGACATCGGCCCCACCGCGATCGTCGATCTGATTCGCGCTCGTTATGGCGCGCGAGCCGACGGGCTGGTGAAAAACTTCATCCACCATCGGGCGCGGATGATGGCCAACGCCGGCGTAATCGAGATGAGCCGCGGCAACATGGCCGGGGCGCGGCAATGCTTCATCCGTGCGCTGAGTTACGATCCGCGCCACGTAAAGAGTTACCTGCGGATAGCGCGAACCTACCTGCCCGAGCCAATCCGCCGTGCCCTGAGCGGCACCGCGTCCCGCACTCCGCGCGGCAGCTAATCATTCTCTCGGCGACGGTTCGCAAAGGATTGATCAAGCGTTTAGTTCCCGCGCATCCAGCTCGAGCAGAAACCTTGCGGCGGAACCACTTCCAGCGTAACTCTTTAATTCTCTTGGAAATTCGTCACGTAAATTTCCCCGCAAGCGATGCCTCGCGGTGGCCCGGCACCCCGCGCGCGCTTCGAGACCCTGCATGAGCATCCCGCGCCTCCCGGACTTTGTCGCGGTCGGACCGCAGCGCACCGGCACCTCTTGGCTCGACGAGATGCTGCGCGGGCATCTCGGCCTTCCCGAGGGCGCCAAGGAGACCGACTTTTTCGTCCGCCATTATGCAAGGGGAATCGACTGGTACCTCGATTACTTCCGCAATTGCCCGGCCAGCCTGCCTATCGGCGAGATCGATCCCAATTACTTCGGCTCGGTCGAGGCCCGCGACCGCATCGCGCGGCAGATGCCGCAGTGCCGAATCATCTGTTCGTTCCGAGACCCGACGGCCCGCGCGTACTCGTCGTACCGGGTGATGCGCCGGGACGCATGGACTCGAGTCGGCTTCGAGGAGACAGTCACGCGCAACGCAATAATGCGCGAGTCCAGTCGGTACGCCCATCACTTGGCGGAGTGGCAGCGAATGTTCGGTCCCGAACGCGTGCTGGTATGCCTTTACGACGACCTCGAAGCCGACGCACAAGCGTACCTCGATCGCATCTGCAGCTTCATCGGCATCGCCTCCGTCAAGGTTGATGGGAAGGCGGCGGCCGAGCGCGTCAATGCAGTCAGCCACGCACCGCGCAGCCGCCGCCTCGCGCAGAATGCCCGCAACGCCCGTGACTGGATGCTGTCGAACCGATGGCATCGCACGTTCAATGCGCTCGAGCGCGCCGGCGTATGGGATTTCTGTTTCGGCGGCGGCGCAGCGTTCCAGCCGCTGGACCCCGAGGCCGAAGCGCGAATGCGCGAGCATTTCAGGCCCGAGGTCGAGGCGCTGGAGCGGATGATCGGGCGTGACCTTTCGTCGTGGAAGCACCCGCGCGCCGTATCCGCCCCCCCGCGTCAGGGCGCGGGCGCCGGCCGTTCGGCGGTTGCATAGCTCGCCGGGCAGGTCAGCAGGATGCCGCGAGTTTCGGTAATCATCCCGGTCTACAATGGCGCCCTCACGGTCGGCGGTGCGATCGAGAGCGTGCTGGCGCAGACCTTTGCCGACTTTGAGATCATCGCGATCGACAATGGATCGCACGACGGCAGCCGCGAGGTTCTGGCGCAGTATTCCGGCCGCGTAAAAATCCTTGAGGAGTCCAAGCGCGGGCCGTCCGCGGCACGCAACACCGGCGTGCGCGCGTCGTCGGGCGAGTACCTGGGGTTTCTCGACGCCGACGACTGGTGGCGGCCCACTTTCCTCGAGCGCACCGTCAAGGAGCTCGACCGTGACCCGAATTGCGCGCTCGTCTATACCGAGCTGGCGCTCGCCGACAGCACCGGGCGGGAGCAGATGGCTTCGCTGGTCGGCAACAGTCACCCGCCGACGGTCGTCGAGATGCTCGAAGAGCTGTGGCCCATCCTGCCGACCGGAGTGCTGATGCGCCGCCGCGCGTTCGACCTCGCCAGCGGATGGGACGAAACGCTGATGGCGTTCGAGGACGTTTATCTCTGGCTCCGCGCTCGAGAACACGGAAACTTCCGCTACCTCGCGGAGCCCCTGGCGGTGTGGCGCTTCGCGTTATTCCCGGACGCGCTCAAACCGGGCGGAGGGCAGGAGGCCGCCGGCGTCATCTTCGAGCGATTGGTGCGCGAGCGCTACGGCGCGTCGGGGCATCGCCATGTGCTGGCGCGACGTCGCGCGCCGCGAAGCATCCTCGGCTATATCGGGCTTCGCGCGCTCAGAGACGGGGATAGGTCAACCGCACGTCGCGCGTTCGCGCGCGCAATCCGCTTCGATCCAGTGCGAATCAAGAATTATTTGCGGTTCTTGCGGACACTGCTACCCGACACGATTGCGCGGGCGCTCAGCGGCAGGTCCCGCTCGCATCCCACCCGCTAGCGGGTGGCGTAGCGAAAGACGAAACCGGCGGCGGTTTCGCCGCAACTTCGTTCGTTCTACGCGTGGCGTGCGGTCGGCTTGCGGAAAGAGCGATATGTGCGCCCTTCGGCCAGGCCGAAGCGGTTCAACATTCGGTAAACCGTGTAGCGCGATACGCCTAGCAACTCGGCTGCGCGATGGCAATTGCCTTCAGTCGCCTGCAGCGCGCGAACCAGCGCGAGCTTCGAGGCCTCGCGGATTACCGCGTCGAGCGAGTAGGGCCACTCCTTGGCGGCCGCGCTATTGGCTCCGGACTCGGCCAAGTCTGATGCGCCATTCGCAAGCATCGCATCGGCCGGCGCGTCGATCGCCTCGCCGGACGCATCGCCATGGTGTAAGGGCAGGTCGTCCAGGCTGACGCGGTCGCTCTCGGTCATCAGAACCGCGCTTTCGATTGCATGGCGGAGCTCGCGCACATTGCCCAGCCACTGATTGGCGCATAGCGCGTCCAATGCGGCACGCGAAACCAGCTTTATGTCCTTGCCGAACAGGCGGTTGAAGTGCTCGATAAAATGAGCGACGAAGGCCGGGATTGCCTCGCGCCGCTCGCGCAGCGGAGGCACCAGGATGGCAGCGGCGTTCAGGCGATAGTACAGGTCGTCGCGGAATTGCCCCGCCTTGACCATCGCCTTCAAGTCGCGATTGGTCGCCGCTACCAGCCGAATATCGACCGAGTAGCAG
>JBOHWI010000227.1:0-9100 GCA_050736675.1 Binatus sp. (SeqCode) | reverse complement strand
GAGATGTCGGTCGGGCATCCGCGCGCGTCTCCCCGATGCGCCGGTTCGACAGCTCCCTTCTCGATCTGATCCAGCGTCGTTCAACCTTGCAGTTATTCCTCATCTGGCTCGGAATGATTCTGTTGAGCGGCCTCGCCTACTGGCTTGGCGCGCTTATCGGCGAGCATGGGCTGGTCGAGGTCGGCCGCCCGGTTGGCGCCGACGCCAAAGGACTCGCCAGCGCACTCTACTTCTCCTTCGTGACCGCCACTTCGATCGGTTACGGCGACGTCGTGCCGGTCGGCGCCGCGCGCGTGTTTGCCGTCGCCGAGGCGATCACCGGACTGCTTATCTTCGGCGCGGTCGTCGCCAAGTTCGTTTCGCATCGGCAGGAAGAGCTGGTCAGCGACATCCACCGGATAACCTTCGAGGAACGACTCGATCGCGTCCAAAGCAACCTGCATATGGTGATTTCGGAGCTGCTCTCGATCGCCGCGATGTGCGAGGCTCCGCACCCTTCCCTCAATCGGGTCGCCGCCCGGCTCGAGAGCGCCTCGCTGCTTTTCCGGGCCGAGCTGCGCACGACTCACGATCTCCTCTACCAGCCGCGGCTCGTGGTCGAGGAAGGTGTGCTCGGCTCGATTCTCGCGGCGCTGGCGTCGGCGCTGAATGTGTTTGCCGACCTGCTGGCATGCCTGCCGCCGGAATTCCCGCGCTCGGAGTCGTTCGAGATTGTGTTGAATAACCTGGTGCGTCTTTCCGAGGAAATTTGCGGCGAGTGCGTCCCCCACTCCTACACGCCAAGGCTCGTATTCTGGATGGATCGCATCAAAGCAACCGCGGATCGAATCAGGTAAGTCGGGGCTGCTCGCCCTGCACTCAATTTCGGAATCTCTGTTCGACTATCACAGCAAATACTTCACATGGATCGCCAGACTCAGCCGCCCGCCCTTGTAGCCGAACCGCGCGTCGTCGAATATCGGCGGCCTCCTGTGGCGTCCGAGTCGGGAGTTCTGATAGACAGAGCCTTAATGAAGCCCCACCACGCCGCCGCGCTTGCCCTGGTAGGCTGGTACCTTATGGTGCCGCCTGATTCCACAGTTCCTCACGCCGTCGATTCGGCGGCTCCGATTTCCAGTTGGAACATTGTTACCAAATTTGACAGTGCGGACGCCTGCAAGCAGGCGGTCACTGAACTCCGAAGCAAGAATGGCGATCTGGCGGGCCTCCACCCGACGGCGAAACTCCGGCGTTTTCAGAAACGGCAGACTGCTGATCCTCAGCGTGCGCGTGAGCGAGCCAATTACGCGTCTTGTATCGCGACCGATGACTCTCGCCTTAAACATTAGACCGTTCTGCTAATCTCGATTGCGAATCGCAACCAAGTCAGGACAGCGCCCGCGAGTGCGGGGGCCGGTCCGCCTGCGCAGGGTTTCCGAAACGTCAATGGCTGGCTCTGCGGCTCGACGAAAGCTCCGTTCGATCCTTGAACCGCGCCAGGATCAGTTTGGCGATCGCACCGTAGTCGCCGTCAAAATGATGCCCGCCGCTCCTGCCGTAGGCTTCGACGCCGCGCGATGCAAGCGCGGGGCACGCGCTATCGGACTCGTCGTGACCGTAAAAGCATTGCATCAACCGCGGCGGAATTTTGTCGGCTTCCGGCAACACCGCAATCGCATCGGGTCCCGGCGGCTCACCCAGCCACCCGCGGATCGTGATTTGGAAATCCGCCGTCCTGGAAAGCGCCAGCAGCGCGATCAATGCCACATGTGCTCGCAAGTCCTCCGGTAGTCGGTTGTATGCAAACGGCATCACGTCCGCGCCGAACGAATAGCCGATCAGCGCAACTTCGTCGGTGCGCCACCTGGCCATGAACGTCCGGATCAACGCCGCGACCACGCTCGCTGTCTGGTCAGGCGTTTTCCTGCTCCAGAAGTAGCGCAGGCTGTCCAGGCCGACGACCGGCACGCCTTGTCGCTGAAGGTCTTCCGCGATCGTCTTGTCGAGGTCCCGCCATCCACCGTCGCCCGACAACACCACCGCCATCAGCTTCGACGGATGCGCGACCGGCAGTTCCGCGATCGGCAACTCGGAAATATCAACCTTCGTGGTAGGCGCGTTTGCGGCGGTTGGATGAAGTTTCGCAAGATGCGGCTCGATCATCGATCGCAGCGCTTCGCCTGCCGCAACGTTCGCCGCAATTTCGTGGAGCTCGAAGGGCGCACCCTCGCGGCGCAGATGCATGACGTAAGCGCGATCCGCTTTGTTGACCCGTGGCGTGAGTCCGATCGTCCAGAAACCGGGCAGTTTTTTCGGCGCGCCGTAGCGAAACCTTCTGCCCCGCCGCGCCATTACGGATACATCGGAACAGATCGGCCGCCGGCTCTCGATTGTCTCGGCGGGGTCGAGCGCCACTGCGCCGGCGATCGTGACCGCCGGAGCTTGGTCGAGGATCAGCTCGGCGATCGTGCCGCCCTCTCCCACTCCAGCAACGATCGGTGTCAGGTAGCGCGGAAACTTCCGCGTACGCTGAAAATCGCGGCTGAGCCATTCCGCGTCGTAAACCAGCTCGTGGCATTTCTCGTTGATCTTATCGAGGCGATTCAAATACTCGCGGCTGTCGACTTCGGCTACCAGCGCCCCGCCCTTCGCTATCTCCTGCGCGGCGGCCTCGTCCACTCTCGACCACTTCTCTCGTCCCGAAAATAGAATCACTACGCCGCGGATCGGACCTTGCGGCTCGACTATTTTGACGGTGCCGAGGCGGCCGGCATCGAGCGCATATGCCGGCGAACCACCGATGCAGTAGACGACCGCGATTGCAGCGAGCGCGCGACGCAGTCCTGTCATGCCGCCGAAGAACTCCGGCGGCGAGTGTTCGCCAGCGCTGCGACCTCGGCGAGAGTGATGAAGGGTCCGATGGCGCCGGACGCCGCGAGGTAGCGAGGCTCCCACTCCGGACGGAACTTGTTCTTGAAGCTGCGCAGTCCGCGAAAATTGTAGATCGCGCCGCCATGCTCCCACAGCAGGCCCGCAATCCGATGCCATCGCGACGAAAGCGGCGTCCGCGCCATTCCAGCCAACGGCGCCATGCCCAGGCTCAGCATCTTGAAGCCCCGCGCCTTCAGTTCCAGCGCCAACTTCGTGAACATGAACTCCATCGTGCAGGCGGGCGCGCCGGACACCTGTCGCATCAACCCCACCGTCGCCTCGCTTTGGCGGTCGGTCGTCATAAAGGTAACGAACGCCTGTGGACGGCCATGCATGCAGGCCAGCGCTGCCGATTGCGCGGCGATGAACCGCGGCTCGAAGGCCGCCACCGAGAACCGCAACTCAGCCGCGCTGTGGGTGGCCAGCCAGCTTTCAGAGATCTCGCTCAGGACCTCCTGCTGCTGGCATACCCGCTGCGGCGGCAGGATCTGAAACGACAGTCCCTCTCGTTCGCCGCGCTTCAATGCCTGTCGGAGCCCGTAACGCTCGGGACCCTCAAGGTTGAATTGTTCGAGATCGATGCAGGCCTCTTCGCCCACTTTCACGACTCTGAGACCCGCGTCGAGGTAGAGCGGCAGATTGTCCGGATGAACTTGATAGAAGGCGGCCCGTCCGCCGTGCTGGTCCGCTAGTTCGACGAAGCGCCAGACCAGTTCCGGCCATTCGGCGCTCGCGCCGACCGGATCGAACAGCGCAACCCAGCTCCGCCCCCGTTTCGCATACATCAGGAACGAATTTCCCGAACTGGAAAAAAGGAAGGTCTTGTCGCCCATCAACGCCAGTATCGGCGCGCTGCGATCCTGCCCGCGGATGATAGCCGCCGCGCGCGCCAGGTCCTCCGCTGAAGGAGGCCGCACGCGGCCGGGCGCCGCTTGCATCAACTGCCACAGCGAAATTCCCAGCGCAAAAATCGACGCTCCCAGGATTGCGCGCAAAGACCGCGACGCCTGCGCGTCGAATTCGAACTGCCACCAAATCTCATGCCGGTAGGGAACGTCGTGAAAGGCGAACAGCAGGATCCCGGTCGCCCCCGCGATTACCACCGCGATCGCGATAAACCAGCCCAGCCTGAACGGCTGATGCATGAACGCGGCCGGACGCGTGAACTCGCGCCGCGTCGCCAGCAGCATCGCCACCAGGAAAATGATCGCCGTGGTCTCGCCGAATGCCAGCCCCTTCGCCAGGCTGAACACCACGTTGGCCAGCGCAACCATCAGCGCCAGCCACCACGCGCCGTCCAGCCGATGATACAGGCCGCGAGCAACAAACAGCAGAAAGACTCCCGCCAGCGTCGCCAACAGATGCGAGATCTCCACCGCCCACAACGGCAGCACCCCTTGCAGCGCCGCCAGCCGCGAATCCAGCGCGGGCGTGGCGCCCGATATCACCAGCATCGTACCGACCGCGAATGTGATCGCGCTCAGGAAAATCGGCGCGAGCAGTCCCGCTCCGATCGCAACGCGCTCCGCCGCCTTCGAGCCGAAACGGCCGGTCTCGCTTCTCAGCTCGAACCCCGCCAGGATCGCCGCGGCCAGCAGCAGCGGTAAGATGAAATACACGCCACGATAGATGACCAGGGCGGCGGCTATCTCGTTCGAGGGCGCCAGCCCACTGAAAGCCAGTAGGATCACGACCTCGAAAACACCCAGCCCGCCCGGGATTCTGCTGATCGCACCAAGCGCCGTCGCCACCGAAAAAATCGCCGCAAATGTGAAAAAGTCGATGCCCCCGCGCGGTAGCAGGAACCACAATGCTCCCGCTGCCGCCGCCAGATCGACGCTGATCGCCAGGAGCTGCAGCAGCATGTTCTGCAGCGACGGCATCTCGAAAGAAAGCCGCCCCACACTGATTGGTTCGCGCCGCGATACGCCAATCAGCAATGCGGCTATGATCGACAGCAGCACCGTGGCGCCCGCGCCTCGGATCAAAACGATCGAAAGCGGGACGACGCGCGCGATGGTGCTTCCCGCCAGCGTCAGGCATCCCACCGTGAACACCGCCAGCCCGATCGCAAATGCCACATTGTCGAACAACGTGATGCGCGCGGTCCGCTCGGGCCGCACTCCTGCCGCGCCGTAGACCCGATCGCGGACCGCGTCCGCCGTCAACGCGCGCAAGCCGACCGTGTTGCCCAGTGCCGACCCGCCGAACGAAGCGAGCAACAGCGCCGACGTCGAGACCTTCACGCCGATGTAGCTGAGCGCGCTCAGATCGCGCGCGATCAGCGCGACGTAGCTCAGTGCCGTCAACAAAATGGAGATCAAGATCAGTTCGCGCGGGGTCCCGCGAATCGCGTGGATCACGCCGTGGTAATCCAACCCACGCGACAACTCAGTTAGAACAGCGAACAGCAGAACGCACGCGGCCAGCATCGCCGCTGGACCAGCTATCCGGCGCATGAGCGTCGCGCGGCCGGCCAGCAAGCGATCGGACTGCGGTAGTTTTCGATTCACCTGTGGTAGCGGTCGTCGCTCACCTTTGTTTCAGGTCTAACTCTTCAGTCGAAGGCTGGCAGCGGCAACCGCACAGGCATTTTCGCACTTTCCCCCGCCCCCCGCCAAACCAGGGGAGTGTGAAACCCAAGGATGGGTTTCACTAAAAAATAAAGTCACGCGGACTGCGCATGGGAGCGCGGACGAATCGAGTCGGCCAGATCGGCCGCGAGTCGGCCCGCGTCGTCGGACGTCAGGGTCGATACCGTCACGCGGATTCCGGGGGCGCTCTTGATTCGATAGCACTCGCCGGCGCGAATCGCCCATCCTTTCGACGCCATCGCGTTCACCACCGCCGCTTCCTCCGCGACCGGAACCCACACGTTCAGGCCCGAGCGTCCGCGCGCCTCGATTCCGTGTTCAGCCAACGTCTCGATCAGAGCGCGCCGCCGATGCGCGTAGGCATCTGCGGCCTTCTGCAAGATCGCCGGCGTCGCCACATCCGCCCACATCATGGCGACAAGGTCCTGCAGGATATGACTGACCCATCGCGGGCCGAGACTCTGGCGCCCCTGCACTCGCGCGACCGTCAGCGCATCGCCCGCCATCACGCTCAGGCGCAAATCGGGGCCGAGCGACTTCGACACCGACCGCACCGTCGCCCAATGCGCGCGGCCGCCCGACAATGTGATCGCGGGCGCGCCCGCCACTGGACCCGCGTGATCGTCCTCGATCAATACGACATCCGGAAACGCGGCGAGCACCTGTTTCAACTCCGCTGCCCGCTTGCGATCCAGCGCGGCGCCGCTTGGGTTCTGCGCCCGCGGCGTTAAAATGAATGCCTTCGCGCCAAGCTTCAATGCTCGATTCAAATCCGCCGCGAGTGGGCCGGAATCATCGATCGCGACCGGCGCCGCCACCAGCGCCAGCGCCGCAACCAGGTCGAGCACGCCGGTGTAGCTCGGATCTTCGACCGCGACGACGTCGCCGGGCCGCAGATGCGCTTGCAGCACGCGTTCGACGGCGTCGAGCGCGCCGCTGACGATCGCGATCGATTCCGCCGCGATCGCGTCCAGCTTGAATTGCCGCGCAGCAAGCTTGATCAACGCCGCCCGATTCTCCGCGTCACCGTATCGCCCCGGCGCTCCGTCGAGCTGCGCCAGATACGGCCTCAGCCGCGGCAGCATGGCCGGGTCCGGACCGCCCTCGGCAAGGTTGCGGAGCCCCGCCGGCGGCGGGGACCCGGCGCGCGTCAACAGCGGCGGCCGGCGATTGACAACGGTCCCGCGACGCCCCGAGCCATGCACCAATCCGCGCACGCGCAGCGCACTGTACGTCGCCGCCACCGTAGTCGGACTGACGCGCAGCCGCGCCGCCAGCGCACGCACGGTGGGCAGCCGCTCGCCGGCGACGAGACGTCCGCTGCGGATGCCATTTTCAATGCTCGCGGCGATCCGGTTGCTTGAATCGCCGTGGATTTGATATTGTACCGATACGTTCATGGTTACGTACTGTAACATAAGGGCGAGATAGATGGAAGAGACACGGAGCCGGGCAGTGCAGGCGGACGGTTTGAATTCAGCGAACAACGCGGTCGCGCCGACGGCGCGCACTCGCGTCAAGCGGCTGCCGAAGCGCGCGTCGTACGATCGCGACGTTATCAATTCCATTCTCGATACGGCGCTGGTATGCCACGTCGGCTTTGCGAGCGACGGGCAGCCCTACGTGATTCCGACACTTCACGTCCGTATCGGCGACCGGCTGTATATTCATGGCTCGGCGGCGAGCCGGATGCTGGGCGCCGCGGCAGAGGGCACGCCGATGGCGGTCACGGTGACGCATATCGACGGGCTGGTGCTGGCGCGGTCTGCGTTCCATCACTCGGTGAATTACCGATCGGTGGTGATTCTCGGCACTGCGGTCCTGATCACCGATCCGGCCGAGAAGTTGGCGGTGATGAAGGGCTTGATCGATCACGTGGCGCCCGGCCGCTGGGACCATATTCGGCATCCCAATGAAAAGGAACTAGCGGCCACGTCGGTCCTGTCGATTCCGATCGTCGAGGCGTCGGCCAAGCTCAGGAGCGGCGACCCGCTCGACGACGAAGCCGACTACGCGATGCCGATTTGGGCTGGGCAGATTCCGATTGCTGCGAAAACGCTGGCGCCGGTCGCCGACGCACGCCTTGATGCGTCAACGGCGATCCCGGCGCACGTGACTGAGTACCAGCTGCCGTCGAATCGAGGAGGCGATCACGCCGATGCTAACACTGTAGCCCGATTCCGTTAGGCTTCGCCCATGGTGGTGCATTATCGAACGGCAGGAAGGATGGACGCAGAACACATAGCACACCTTCACATAGACAGTTGGAGACGAACCTATCGTGGTAGTTACCGCGACGCGTTCTTGGATGGTGATGTAGTGACAAACCGTCTCGACGTCTGGCGCAGCCGTCTGTCCCGCGACCGGAGAGATCAATTTGTGTGCATTGCCGAAGCCGATTCGCACTTGCTCGGTTTTATCTGCGTCTTTGGGAATGAGAACCGCACGTGGGGCTCACTGATCGACAATTTGCACGTGACGCACGAAAGCAGGCGGAGTGGTATAGGCACCTTGCTAATGCAAAAATGCGGCACTTGGCTCGCGTCGCACTACGGACAGTCGGGTGTTTATCTATGGGTACTAGAAGCAAACCAATCGGCACGACACTTCTATGAACGACTTGGAGCTGCTCATGCTGAGACGATGGAAAGCGAGCACCCAGGTGGCGGGTCTTCACCAAGTTGCCGCTACGTGTGGCCACGTCCCGAGGTCCTGCGAATGCGCGCGGAGGCGTTGACGGGCTCGAAGTACGGCTGATTCGCAATGCAGCCCAACGAGAGACGCTTTGTGAAGAAACATGGAACGTTCCAGTCCTGGTGCGGATTCATGAGCGTGTCAACATCGGCATAGTCGCCGTCGAGGAGCAAGAGTCCCATGACCGCAATGGTAGTGATGGAGACGGGCAAATTTCTTATCAGCACCGACCGCTCGAAGCTCGACGTCGATGTTATTCACAGGTTCCTTACGCGCTCGTACTGGGCGGCGGGAATTCCGCGCGAGACGGTAGCCCGGTCGATCGACAATTCGCTGTGCTTCGGCGTTTACGACAATGGCAACCAAATCGGCTTCGCGCGCGTGGTATCCGATTTCGCGACCTATGCGTATGTCGCCGATGTATTCATCCTCGAGCCGTACCGCGAGCGCGGGCTGGGCACGGAGCTGATGTCGTCGATCATGGCGCATCCGGACTTGCAGGGACTGCGGCGATGGAGTCTCGGCACGCGCGACGCGCAAGGGTTATACGAGCAGTTCGGTTTCAAGCCGGTCGTCAACACGCGATCGCGCACCGTGATGGAAATCGTGGGCGCGGAAGTCTATTCGCGTTCTTGAATGGCTCGCGCGGGCTGTCTATATAACAAGTGTTAGGGACCGACGACGCCGGCGGACGCCCATTGTGGGCGCGGCCAGGGTGCGCATCATGCGGTCTCCTGCGGAGGCATCAATGGATTTCAAGTTCAGCGCCGAAGACGAGGCGTTCCGTGCGGAGTTCAGCGGCTGGCTCAAGGCCAACCTGCCCAAGGCGGGAAAGGGCGAGGACGGCGCCGACTTCATGCGCGAGAGCACGGCTGACGACTGGAAGAAGCGGGTCGAGTGGC
>JBOHWI010000226.1:0-3617 GCA_050736675.1 Binatus sp. (SeqCode) | reverse complement strand
GTCTTACATCGTCCGGCGCTCTCGTTGAAACGTAGAGCGCGCTTTGAAGGGGCGATCGCGAAGCCGAGCCTGGGCGGTCAGCGAGTATTACGCATGACAAAACTGCTGCCGTGAAGAACAGCAGGTTGAAGCGGGTGTACCAGCGTCGTGGCAAAATAGCCTCATCTGTGCCAACCCTAACCCCGCCTAAACCAACTTAACCGCCCACAGATGCGTATTGATTAGTCATTTCGCGTTTCTAAGTCAATACTGAGTATCAACACACTACTAGTAGCTAATCCGTTCACTATGTATTGGAGATCCTACTATTTTGTAGTTAATTGATGCTCATGGTATCAAGAAGAAATAGCCAGTTAAGGAGCAACCTGGCTATTGGGATAGAACCGGCCGACCGCAGCGGCCAGGAGCGCCCGGTCTGGATGGGCGCGAATCGGTCGGATACGATCGCGCGATGGCTATCAAACGGGTTTGCGTTTATTGCGCGTCGAGCCGTCAGTGCGACGCCGCCTATCACGAGGCCGCCGCGCGGCTGGGCCGGGAGTTGGCGCGCAACAAGGTGACGCTGGTCTATGGCGGCGGCAGCGTCGGCTCGATGGGGCATCTGGCGGACGCGGCGCTGGCCGAAGGCGGCCGCGTGATCGGGGTACTGCCGCGCTTCATGTACGACCTCGAATGGGGTCATCGCGGGCTGAGCGAGTTGCTGATCGTAAGCGACCTGCACGAGCGCAAGCGCCTGATGATCGACGAAGTCGACGCGGTGATCGCGCTGCCGGGCGGATGCGGCACGCTCGAGGAGCTGTTCGAAGCGATCACGTGGAAGCGGCTGGGACTATTCGGCGGGCCGATCGTGCTGCTCAACACGCTCGGCTTCTATTCGCCATGCGTGAAGTTCCTCGAGAGCTGCATCGAGCGCCGTTTTATGGACGAGCGCCATCGCGAAATGTGGTCGCTGGTCGAGCAGCCCGAGGATGTCCTCGGCGCGATCGCTGACGCGCCGCCATGGCCGCACGAAAATCGCAACTTCGCCGCGCTGTGAAGCGCTAGCGTTCGATCTTTTTTATGGCAGCGGTGTGGTCGCCGGATAGATCGGCTTTCAGGAATTCCTCGGTGCCGGGCGTGCCGAGTTCGAACTCGGGCGTGTGATGAATCTTGATCGCCACGTCGCGGCTGCGGCAATCGAGCATGTGGCCGCCGGCCAGGCGGTCGGCGGTGATGAAATGCAAGTGATAGCCGGGCACGTTGACGCCGCGCAGGTAGTCGGGGGTGAAGAACCCGACGATAGTGCCCTCGACGTTGTGAAACTCGAAGATCGGTTCCTCGCGCGCCCCCTCCTCGAGGCCGACTGATTTGTCCTGCCTGGCAACGGCGCGTGTCTTCACGTAGTCGAAGCGCCCTTCGATTCTCACGGCGTGGAAGATGTTCTGCGAGGGCAGCATCGCGGCGACGGCGGCCAGCATCTCATTCTGATCGCATGGGCGGCCGAGCCGCGCACTCTCGTCGGCCCTAAAGAAGCTGACGGTCGCGAACGGCGTGCGCGCGGAATCCCTGACCGGATGCGCATGGCCGTCAGCACGCACCTGGAAAACCTTGCCGTCGAGCTCGATCATCTCGCCGTCGAGCCCGTCGAAGGTGCCGAGCCCGAAATCGCCGTGAGTCTTGAGCTCGCCCATCGTCATGTCGCCGGTCGATGCACCTTCCATCAGCGCGGTGACGGTCGAGGTTTGAAATACGGTCTGGTCCTCGTCGCCGAGCAGTCGTTCGAGAGCCTGGATGATGATGGCGGACAAGGATTGCCCGGTTTGCTTGCGACGTGTGCCGAGCTGGCGCGCAAGCGCGGCCGGCAAGTGAACGCGAAGGGTGAGGTGCTGCTTCATCTTTGGAGTTTCTAGGCCGATTTTACTCAGAGTTCTCGACCGGTTGGACGTTTTCGCCGTCGCGGGCTGCCTGGCCGACGTTCACCGCTACTTTTTCGTTGGGACTTATGCCGCTGATAACTTCCACCGTCTGGCCGTTGTCGTAGCCGAGTGTTACTTCGGCCAGGTGCAACTGGTTGTTGCGGACGACCGGGACGTACACTTTGCCGTCGCGGAAGACCAGCGCGTCGTCGGGAACCATCGGCGCTCCTGTGCCCATCGCCACGGTGAACTCGGCGGTCGCATACATGCCGGGATACAGCGCCAGATTCTCGTTGGGCAGATCCACTTCCACCAGCATCGTGCGCGTGTCGGGAGACAGCGCTTCCGGATGCCGCGTTATGGTGCCGGCGAATTTCTGACCCGGGTACCCGGCGACGGTGATCGTCGCAGGGTCGCCGTCTTTTATGAAGGGCGCGACGTACTGCGGGACGTATGTGAACACGCGCAGCGGAGCCATTCGCGCGACTGTGACGATCGCGCCGGAGCCGGGCGTGCCGGGAGTCGTGGTCGCCGGCACCAGGTGGCCGGGATCGATGTAGCGAGCGGTGACGATACCGTCGAACGGGGCGGTGATCGTCTCGTAGGC
This sequence comes from Binatus sp. (SeqCode), assembly GCA_050736675.1. Lineage (GTDB taxonomy): Bacteria > Desulfobacterota > Binatia > Binatales > Binataceae > Binatus. The sequence goes on along the minus strand of JBOHWI010000226.1, from coordinate 1,115 downwards.
CTGGTTGGCCAGGTCCTGGTCGAGCATGGCCTTCGCCTGGAGCATCGAGGCGTGCGATTCATCGGCCATCTGCGGCGAGACGACTCCCTGGCGCCGCAGCGTCTGGTTGCGCTGGTCGGTGACCAGGGCGAGGTGGTAGTTGGCGCGCGCGTTGGCGACCTGCTGATCAAGTTCGGGCGACGTAAGGATCGCGAGCAGTTGACCCTTGTGGATGCGGTCGCCTTTATCGACCTTGATCGTCTTCAGGTAGCCGGGGACTTTTGCGAATATGTCGGTCTCGTCGAAACCCCGAATCGTCGCCGGCAGCTTCAGATCGCGCGTGGGCGGACTCTGCAGAACCTCGGTAACGAGTACGTGCGGCCCGGCTTCGTGCTCCCGCTCCAGTTCTGACGTCTGGCGGCCAATCCACAGCTCGCGAGCGAGCACGAGGCCGGCCGTCGCGACGAGTACGATGCCGATGGCGACGACCCATCCGGCCAGGAAAGCTTTGCCGGGGGCGGGCACGCTGAAGTTGCGCGGGTCGTCTTCCATCTCGGACATATCTTATGCGCCGGGCAGCGTGATTGCTTCGATCTCGAGGTCGCGCTGATGTTTGCCGATCAGGCTGCGGCTGAAGATCGAATAGACCGCCGGCACCACGAACAACGTCATCAACGTCGCGGCGAACAGTCCGCCGATTACCGCGCGGCCCAGCGGCGCGTTCTGCTCGGAACCAGAGCCGAGCGACAGCGCCATCGGCAGCATGCCGAGGATCATCGCGAGCGCCGTCATGATGATCGGGCGGAGGCGGATGCGCCCGGCCTCGATTGCGGCGGCGACCGGACTGTAGCCCTCCTCGCGCAGCTCGTTGGCGAAAGTGATCAACAGGTTGCCGTTGGCGACGCCGACGCCGACCGCCATGATCGCACCCATCAGCGACTCGACGTTGATGGTCGTGCCCGTTATCGCCAGCATCCACAGCACGCCGGCCAGCGCGCCCGGCACCGCCATCATGATGATGAACGGCTCGAGCCACGACTGAAAATTCGCGACCATCAGCAGGTACACGAGGATGATCGCGAGAACCAGCCCCTCGCCCAGCGTGACGAACGATTCGTGCATCGCCTGGCTCTGGC
>JBOHWI010000225.1:0-2320 GCA_050736675.1 Binatus sp. (SeqCode) | reverse complement strand
GCCTGGCCTTCAGTTCGCGATGCAACTCCTCCAGACCTTCCACCCAAACATAGGCGTCAATCGCGTCGCCCAAGACCTTGCGGTTTGAGCCGCCGCCAACCTCGGCACATCCTCGCAGTCCGAATCGCGCCTCGCCGCGCCGCACAATCGTAAACACTGGCGGGTCGCCGAAGTAAGGCGAGATGTCGAAGCCCATGCGGTCGCGATAATATTCGGCAGCGCGCACCACGTCCTTGACGAGCAACGACGGCGCGATAGCATCGAACTTTATCGGCATGTCTTCACCTCGCTCGCTTTTGATAAAGAATCTTCTATGCTCAGGGCGGCTAAATTTTCGCCCCTGGATTTCGCGCGCGCAGCCAAGTCACGAACTTTTCAGGCACTGCCATCGTCGAGAGGCGGCCCTGACGGACCAGCGCGAAGTCGGCGAACTTTCCCGACTGCTTGATCTCCGCCAGCGTCACCGGAGGCTCAAGGCGTCCCGCGAATTCCAGATCGACCGCGGCGGACTTCGGATTTTTGGGATCGTCGCGCGGCGACGATTTCACGACGGCCATCCCGACCACGCTCGAAACGCCGCCGCTGTGATAGATAAATACCATGTCGCCCGGTTTCATCTCGCGGATGGCGCGGACCGCCTGCGGATTGGTCACGCCGTCCCACGAGGTGCGCCCGTCGCGCTCGAGATCGTCGATCGAGTAAGTCCCCGGCTCGGTCTTGGCTAGAAAATAATTCATGCGCGCATCCTTCTTCAGCCGCGATTAAGACAAAAATCTAACACAGACGCGCGGTAACTCTCATGCCGGAACTACCCGATGTCAGCGTGTACGTGGAAGCGATTCGAACCCGCGTCGTCGGCCACCAGCTGGTCAGGGCGCTGGTCAAATCTCCGTTCCTGTTGCGCTCGACGTCTCCTCCGTTGAGCGCGACGCTTGGAAGGACGGTGAGCGAGGTTCGACGGCTCGGTAAACGAATCGCGATCGGCGTCGAGGGCGACCTGTGGCTCGTGGTGCATCTGATGATCGCAGGCCGGCTGCATTGGAAAACCTCGGCGCCAAAACTCGGCAGTCGCAATATCCTGGCCGCCTTCGAGTTCGACAACGGTTGGCTCTGGCTCACGGAAGCGGGCACGCAACGCCGCGCCGCACTCAACGTGGTCGAGGGCGAGGCCGGCCTTCAATCGCTCGATGCCGGCGGTATCGAACCGCTCAACGCGAGCCTCAACGCGTTCGGTGCGGCGCTACGCTCGTCCAATCATACGCTGAAGCGCTCGCTCACCGACCCACACATTTTCAGCGGTATCGGCAACGCGTATTCCGACGAGATTTTGCATCGCGCGCAGCTCTCGCCTATCGCGATGACGTTGAAGCTCACCGGCGATGAAGTCGAACGGCTCTACGATGCCGCGCGGGCGACACTGATCGAATGGACCGATCGGCTGCGAGCCGAGTCCGCGGGAGGATTCCCCGAAAAAGTGACCGCGTTTCGTCCCGAGATGGCGGTCCACGGCCGCTATGGTCAGCCGTGCCCGCGATGCGGCGCCAAGGTCCAGCGCATCCGCTACGCCAGCAACGAGACCAATTATTGTGCGACGTGCCAGACCGGCGGACGTCTGCTCGCCGACCGCGCCCTTTCGCGCCTGCTGCACGAGGACTGGCCGCGAACGCTGGACGAACTCGAAGCGCTCAGAAAGCGATGAGGTCCTGGTTAAGCCGCGCGCCCCGTCTTTTCTCTGTAATGATCAGCGGCGTTGCCGTCGCGCAGCAGGCTGGCCAATTCGAGCGCGATTCGCCGCCAGAGTCGGGGGTAATGGTCGGCGAGCTCGGAAAAGTCGGGTTCGGCAATCCGCGCCACCACCGAATCGGAAGTGGCGACGACCGACGCCGAACGGGGCGTGACGGGATCGACCATCGCCATCTCACCGACATGATCGCCGGCTGTCCTCCGAGCGACGACGCGGCCGTCGACTGCGATCGACACGGCCCCGCGCAGAATCAGAAGAAGGTCGGTGTCGGATGCCCCCTCCTGAATGAGATTCGTTCCCGCCGGCGCTTCTTCCAGCCGCAGCCGCGGCTCGACTGCGAGCGCCAAGTCCCTGTCGGCGACAAGCGGCTGCGAAGTCAAAGCGTCAATCAGATGGCGTCTTCCGTCGAGACCTTGAAATTCCTGCAACAGCGATTTTCCCATGTCCGTCTGCCCCTGAGGGCTCCCACGATTTTATCGTTAAAACGAATAAAGGAGATTTAACCTTCTCTGAACATAGCGTAGTTATCCGTAATTCTCAATGTATGCTCATACATAAATGTGTACGCCTTTATCG
>JBOHWI010000224.1:0-3244 GCA_050736675.1 Binatus sp. (SeqCode) | reverse complement strand
AATCCAGTCTTCCCGCCAGGTGAAGCGCGACCAGCGTGCATATTCCGACCATTGCCAGGTCCGCCGCGAACACGCCGACCTGGGCCAGGCTCTCAGGCAAGAACGCCAACACGTGCGACGACGACACCAGCAACCCGCCGAGTGCCAGGATCAGCGCCACCAGCTTTACTACTCGCACGTCGCGCCATTGCAAGTTGAATCGAGGTAGTATCGGAGCGAATAGCCACTTCGCCGGTCCATAGTATCCGGCAAACATGCAATAGAGACCCAGTAGTGAGTATCCAAGCGCGAGGGTGATGTAATGCTCCGGAACCGCCGGTTTGAATAGTCCGGTGGCAAATTTCTTCAACAGGAAAACCGGCAGCGCGAAGTAGTATGCGAACACCAGCGTCAGGAATGGCATGAATGGAATCGTTCGATCCGCCCCCGACATCCACAGCCAAACCGGAAGTGCGAGCGATGCCAGCGTCGCGGATGCGAATACTCGCTGGAGAATCGTCGGCGAGCCGGGAGCGAAAAGGTTCAGCGCAATCAACGCGACTGCGAACGATGCGAACAGTTTCAGGGCCTTGCCCAGACTGGCGGAACCGGGACGAGGCACAGTGACCAGCGCATACCACTCGTCATCGGACCGAGGCGGCGAGGCCGATTCCAGGAGCTCAGCCATTCGATTCGATCTCACGCGTTCGTGCGGCGCCGGCTGTTGCCGGCCTCCGCAATGCTCTCACGGTTTGCGCAAGCTGGATAATTTCCAGCAGGCGATCGGCGTAGGTATTACGCCCGTGCGCGATCTTGCGATTCCCCGCAGCGGCAATTCTCGCACGAGCTTCATCGCGCTCCAAATAACTGCGGACCTTCGCCACGAATTCAACGGGTGTGCCGAAAAACGCCGCTTCGTCATCTTCGGAAAATAGTTCGTCGTGGGTGCCCGACCTCTCCGTGAGCATGAACCCGCCGCACGCGGGAATCTCAAACGTGCGCATCACGTGATCGTCCCGATTTGCGCGGCGCACCAGGTTCACCGCTATCTTCGCGCCGCCGACCGCGAGCCGATATTCGCGCGCTACGGCAAATCCGCGAGCGTACTGGCGCAGCGCCCGTACCCGCTCCCAGTACATTCCATACAGCCGCAGCTTCACGCCGGGCATCGCACGAGTCAGCGCCTCGAAGTACGCCGTGCGATGTGCGTCGCATCCGCCGGCGAACATCACATCGCAGGTAAAACGCGCGCACTCTTCGTCGGTTGCCGGTGCTTCCGGAAAATGCACCTCCGGTTTGTAGCCGAATCGCACGTACGCGACATTCGCGCATCCCGCGCGCTTCACATCGTCCATGATGTCTTTCTTCGTGCACACATACAGGTCATACAGCGGAATCGACTTGATCAGTTCACGCGAGCTGTCGGCTCGGTTGAACGGATCGTCCGTCGCCCAGTTCACCAGCACCGCGCCGCTGACTTTCCTTGCCGCTTCGAGCGCCGCCGGCGTAAACCATCTGCCCTTGCCGATCAAAATGATGTCGGGCGAGAAGGCGTCCGCCCGCTCGACCAGCGCGCGATTCATTTCCTGGTAGCCGCTAAGCGGCCGGCCCGCGACGCGATCCGCTATCCGCTCCGCCATCGACCGCGAACCCTTGATGAACGCCGCCTCGTCGAGGAATTTGAACTCATGCTCGCCGCGCGCGGCACCGGCTTCCAGAGCCTCCAGGAAGTGCGCGCTCGATGGAGCGTACGCAGTAGTTTCAGCGTAGAGAATCCGCACTGGCCCCGCTCGCTCGCGTCTCGAGCGCCTGGCGAAAGTACTCGGCCGCGCGCACGCCATAGTCGTCCCAGCCGCCGATTTTTCTCACGCGTGCCAGCGCCGCTTCGCCCATTCGCCCGCGCATCGCGGGATTCTCGTACAACGCCAGCACCTTCTCGCGAATCGCGCCGGCGTCGCGGATCGGAACGATGAACCCTTCGACGCCGTCGGTGAATAAATCCGCTGCGCCCGTATTTTCGGTCGCGATCACCGGCACGCCGCACGCCATTGCCTGCGCCTGAACCATTCCGAACCCGTCCTGAATCGACGGCAGCACCAACACCGACGCTTGGCTGTAATGCTTGCGCAACTCGCCGCGCGCGACCGCGCCAAGGTAGCGGAAGGTACCCTCGTACTTCGACACGATCGGGTGCATCTCGGCTTCAAGCGCGCCGATCACGCACAGTTCGATGTCCAAATTTCCAAGCCCGGCCATCGCTTCGAACAGGTATGGCAATCCCTTTTGCAACGAGACCGTTCCGACGAACAGCACGCGGAATATGCGATCGCACTTTGGTTCGCGATGAAACATCGCGAGATCGACGCCGTAAGGATTCAATCGCAGTTTCTCGCGTGGCACGCCCTTGCCGACAAACGTGCGCAGCGCGAACGACGACGGCACGAAGATCAGATCGCAAAACGCGTACTCTTCCATCTCCCGTTCAACGAGCCGCGAGTCGATGCCGGTGAATACTGCTCCGAACCGCGCGAATTCGTCGCGCAGAATTTCATCCTGAACTTCGATGTGCGCGGAACCACGGTCGCATACCGTAGATGCTCCGTACTTCGCGCGCGCCGCCCGATGGCTCTGCAAGCCAAAGCTGGATAGGCAGTGGAACACCTCGCAGGGCGCAAGCCGCTCCGCCATCCACCGATCGAGCGACTCGATCATAGGCACATTCAGGCTGTCACGCACCCGGTTGAAGCCGAAGCGGTTCGCAAGCATCGCCGGCGCCATCAACCACGGAAACGTGCTCACTTTCTCTCGCGGCAGTCCCTCGATGCGCCACGACGGATACGCCGTGTACAGATGTTCGAGATGCCCCAGCCGCTCCATCTGGCGCGCCAGGTCGAACGCGTGAAACGGGCCCGCGCTGGCGACACAGACCTTCATGATGCCGCAACGAGATCGTGCGCCCCTGATGCGGCACGCTCCGCCACGCCGCTCAATTCGAAGATGCGCTCGAGCGCCGGGGCGAAAACGCGCTCGTAGTGGTAATGCTCCTCGAACGCATCACGCGCCGCACGGCTCATCGCGGCGTATCGTTCGCCGTCCGCGAAGATCGAGTTGATCGCGCGCGCGATCGATTTCGGTTCTTCGATATCCGCGTACGTCACCCACTCTGCATCGCCCAGGAATTCGCGGTAACTCGCGCGTTCCGGCACCACCACCGGCAATCCCATTGCTGCATATTCGAACAACTTGTTGCTCGCCGACCCCAGAT
>JBOHWI010000223.1:0-4856 GCA_050736675.1 Binatus sp. (SeqCode) | reverse complement strand
TCGGTGACCTGTCGCGCGACCATGGTACACGTGGTCACGCCGCTCACCGAATGAAACAAAATCACCACCCCCGGCTGGTACCGAAGCGGCAAAATTTTCGATCGATTGAAGCAGGTTTGGCCGCCTCGGAAGTGACCACGATTCGCGCTTTCCGATGAAACTCAATCGATCCGTTCTTTGATGCCGGCCTGCTTGAGGACGACATTCGCCATGTCGCGCGATCGGATTTTGGAATCGACGGGAAACTTGTGGCCGTTTAGAGGGCTGGACCAGATTTCGTGGTCGCCCTTGCCTGGCCGGTCATATCTACAACCGTGACGCTTAAGAATTTTCTTAAGCTGCAGCTTTCGGTGACTGAATCCGCTCCTTCCGAGGATGAAAGTTGAGCACGACCTCAAGGTCCCTGCTGCGATCAAAGCGGACGTGATTGAGAGTAAGCAGTTCCGGAATCAGTGTTTCGAGCTTCGCCCAGAGCGCCTTGTCGTTGGGAGCCTCCGCCGCCAAACCAGGAATGTCGCCGCTGTCTGCTACCCACATCTCAGCTTCCGCATCCCAAGTCACTTGAACACTAAACCGATTTTTCATGACCGCTCTCTTGCCTCGCTCAACTCAATATATCCTAGCAGCAACCGCGGAATATGACGCTCTCTCTCGCTCAAACCTGCAAGAACGTAGTGAGTGGCGCTGTCCTCGCAAGATTCGCGTTTCGTTCGCCCGACGTTTCACGTGAAACATTTTCGCCTTAAATGCCAGCAACTAGGCTGACTTTTCCGAAAAAGCGAAATGTTTCACGCGCGATCTTGATGGACATACGTCGCGCGTGCGATGCTCGCGGCGACACCTCAGAAGGAGCGATCGACATCGCCGAGGAAGTTCTCAAAGTCACACGCCATCCGAACTACGCGGTCCTGACTCTCAACCGCCCCGAGAAGCGCAACGCCCTCAATCAGCCGTTGATCGAGGCTATCGATCAGGCGCTCCGCACGTTCGAAGGCGACCGCGAAATCCGCGCGCTGCTCATCCGCGGCGAAGGCGCGAGCTTCTGCGCCGGAATCGATCTCAAGGAAGTCGACGAGGCCAGCGGCGTGCATAACCCGACCTCGCTCGAATCCGTCTTCGGCCGGCTCGAGCGCTTCCCGGTGCCGACGATCGCCACCATCCAGGGCGCCGCGCTCGCCGGCGGACTCGAGCTGGCGCTCCATTGCGATCTTCGAATCGCGTCGGACAACGCCAGGCTCGGCATGACGCTCGGACGCGTCGGCCTGATGGTGCCCTACGACTTCACGCGCAAGCTGATCGAAGTTTGCGGCTCGGCCAACACCGCATGGATTCTCTACACCGCCGACTTGCTCGACGCCGAGCGCAGCCGTCACATGAATATGGTTCACGAGGTCGTCGCCGACGCGAGGCTCGGCGAGGCCACTACTGCGCTGGCCGAGAAGATCGCAGCCAACGCCCCGCTCTCTCTGCGCGCGATGAAGGCGACGGTCCGTCGATGCATGAGCGAGACGTTCGACGCGTGGCACGACGACATGCTGCAGATGGCGCGCTCGGTGCGCGAGAGCAGCGACGCCAAGGAAGGCGTCCGCGCGTTCCTGGAAAAGCGCAAACCAGTGTGGAAGGCGCAGTAGCGCAACTGGGAACCGGTGCCGCCTTCGCGCCAGCGGAGCCGGTACCGTTCCTCGGCTCCCTTCCTTATTCGGAATGCCGCCCCAGCGCATTCCTTATCGCGGCGGCGCTTTGCAGCAGCGTGCCCGGCAGGTTCAACGTCCCCGCGACATTTGAATATGGATAAAGCCGCGCGTTGATATGCGCGTGCAGCGGCAGCCCTTCGCCCTGGTGAATTTCGTAGTCGAGCGGCAGCGGCCCGAGGATCATCAGTATCCGGTAGATCGCATTGGCAAACTGCCGCATCTTTTCCGGCGTCAGCTCCGATACCAATCCGCGAAAGTCCGGCATCACGACATCGTAGCTGCGCGGGAACATCCCGATCGGACTCGCGTAGCTGACGACAGAATCGTTGCGATCGATCACCAGCTTGAGGCGTTCCATCAGCGCGACGAGCTCGTGCCACAGATGCGGACTCTCGCGCTCTGCGCGCGCCTCTGCGAGCACGACGGGAAACGGCTCGGGCGATCCGATTATCTGCTGATGCAGATGCGGCTGCGACGCGCCTGACTCGCGCCCCTGATTCTTGCGGATCACTACAGAGCAGACGTCGGGGTTCTCCAACGCCAGCCGCATCACCCGCGCATCTGCTTCTATCAGGCGAAGGAAATGGCCGCCGCCCAGCGCGCCGGTGAACATCAGGTCGCCCTGCGACCGCGGCGCGTCGACGAAGTGTCGCGGATCTTCGACCACGATGTACGACTCGTTGCGATTTCCGGTCAGCTCCGCGGGGATTCGCGGGAAGAGATTGTTGATCACGCGCACGACCCACGGCACGCCGTCAGCCGTCTTCGCCCCGGTCCATTCGGGGACTTCGTCGCGAGTCATCCGAAAGACTTCGAGCGTCGTCATCGCCTCGTTGCCCGTACAGAAAGGGCACGACTCGGTCGCGTGGCGAATTTTTTCCGGATCGAGATGCCCTGCTTCGGCATCAACCTCCTCGCGCCCGCCGAGGGTGAACGCAAAGCTCTTGCCGCGCACGTCGACAACGTATGAGATCACGCCAGTGATCGGATTCTTGATCCAGACCAGAGAACCGTCGCGGATTTCGCACTCTATCGGCATCGGAACGTGATCACCTTTAACAATTGCCGACGCGCCATTACAATGTCGCCTCGAATCCGCCGCGGGCAGCGCGTCACCTTGACTCTGCCTACCGGCTCCGTTATCCCAAGTGGTGAGGACGGGACCCGGCAGGGCCGGGACATATCGGGGTCTGGCGATCCGCAAGCGCGGGTACCAGCCTTTTTTTTGGTTTTTTCGGTGTTTGATTGTCAAGCACTGTGGGTCCAGCGTCTGTCTGAGTAGTCGATAATGCCGCAACTGAAGAAATACCTGTTCACGCCCGGGCCGGCTCCCGTGCCGCCCGAGGTTCTGCTCGAGATGGCGCGTCCGATCATCCACCATCGCACGCCCGAGTTCAGCGCCGCGCTCGATCAAGCACGCGATCGGATGAAGCCGCTTTACGGCACGTCGGGCGAGGTCATTCTGCTCGCGTCAAGCGGCACCGGCGCGATGGAAGCGGCGGTGATCAATCTGCTGCAGCCGGGCGATCACGCGATTTACGTCAACGGCGGTAAGTTCGGCGAGCGCTGGGGCAAGCTGCTCGTGGCGTTCGGCATGATCGGGCACGAGGTGCGGGTCGAATGGGGCCGCGCCGCGCGGCCCGGCCAAATCGAGGATGCGTTCAAGGCGTTTCCCGAATCGCGCGCCGTGCTGGTGCAGGCCAGTGAGACTTCGACCTGCGCAGTACATCCGGTAGCCGCGATCGGCGAGGTAAGTCGCAAGCGCGGCGCGATGCTTATCGTCGACGGCATCACGTCGGTCGGCGTGTTCGAACAGCAGATGGATGAATGGGGCGTCGACGCGTTCGTCACCGGCAGCCAGAAGGCGCTGATGCTGCCGCCGGGTCTCGGCATGGTCGCGCTGTCGGCGCGCGCGGTTGACGTTGCGAAGACAAACAAGACGCCGCGCTTCTATTTTGATTTGCTCAAAGAACTGAAGGCGCAGCGCGACGAGCATACGACCGCATGGACTGCGGCCGTGTCGTTGGTCTTCGGCCTCAACAAATCGCTCGAACTGATTCACGCCGAAGGTCTGCCGCAGGTTTACGCGCGTCACGCACTGATGGCGGAAGCGACTCGCGATGCTGCTGCGGCACTCGGATTGAAGCTGCTGTCGCCGGACAATCCCGCTCCCGGTGTCACCGGCATCCTGGTGCCCGAAGGCCTCGACGGCGGCAAGCTGGTCAAGTTCCTGCGCGACAGTCTTGGCGTGTCGGTGCAGGGCGGACAGGATCAGATGAAGGGCAAGCTTGTGCGCATCGGGCACATGGGTTTTCTAAGCCCGTTCGATACGCTTATCGCGGTCAGCGCGCTCGAGCTGGGACTCAAACAGATTGGCGCAAACATACAACCTGGCGCCGGCGTCGCCGCCGTTCAGGCGCGCCTGGCACGGAGCATCTGAAACGCACATGGCGGAAACTTTCCGCGTCCTTCTAAGCGATACGCTTGCGGCGCAGGGGATCGAGGTCCTCAAGCGCTTCCCACAGCTGCAGTTCGACGTCAAGACCGGACTCAAGCCCGACGAGCTGGCCAAAATAATCGCGCCCTATGACGCGCTGCTGATTCGCAGCGGCACCAAAGTCACGCGCGAAGTGATCGATGCGGCGACCTCGCTCAAAGTGATCGGACGCGCCGGGGTCGGCGTCGACAACGTCGATATCGAAGCGGCGACGCGCCGCGGAATCGTCGTGATGAACAGCCCGACCGGCAACAGCGTCACGACCGCCGAGCACGCAGTCACGATGATGATGGCACTGGCGCGGCACATCCCGGCGGCGAACGCCTCTATCCACGCCGGCAAATGGGAGCGCGGAAAATTCACCGGCGCCGAGATCTGCAACAAGACGCTTGGTGTCGTTGGCCTCGGTAACATCGGGCGAATCGTCGCCGACCGCGGAATTGGGCTCAAGATGAAAGTGATCGGCTACGATCCAATCCTGACTGCCGATGCCGCCGCGCGGATAGGCGTCGAGCTGGTCAGCCTCGACGAGCTTTTTGCGCGCGCCGACTTCATCACCGTCCACACCCCGCTGACCGACGACACGCGCGGCATTGTCGGCGCGGCGGCATTCGCGAAGATGAAGAAGGGCGTGCGCATCATCAATTGTGCGCGCGGTGGAATAG
>JBOHWI010000222.1:0-2426 GCA_050736675.1 Binatus sp. (SeqCode) | reverse complement strand
GACCTGCCCATGGATCGGCGGCCGACAGGCGCGCAAGCTCGACAGTGTTGGCGATGAAACCGCCGAGCGAATCGCGTTCGAGTTCTGCCGTCGAGGAGGTCGCCGAAGACTGGCCGCAGAACACTCGCAGGCCGAGCCGCCGCTCGCGCGAGCTTTTCAGCTTCTCGACTTCGCCCATACGCACACCGGCCTCGAGCGACTCAGCGCTGACGCACAGAACTTCTGCCGCGGTCGCGCCTTTTTTCTTTGCCTCGTCGAGCGCCCAGTTGGCAAGATCAATGTCGATTGCCGCCATCACCTAACCCCTAACCCCTTCCCATGAATGGGAAGGGGAACCAGAAAAAAGCTTGGAGCGCGCAACAGATGGAGATCTCGGTTGGTCAAAAGATCTTTACCTGTTTAGTTTGCGCGCGTGCCGCCGACCGTTATGCCGTCGATTCGAATTGTCGGAAGTCCAACGCCGACCGGCACCGATTGGCCGTCTTTGCCGCAGGTGCCGACGCCGGCGTCGAGTGCGAGGTCGTTGCCGACCATCGAGACGCGAGTCAGCACGTCGGGGCCGTTGCCGATAAGCGTGGCGCCTTTAACTGGGCGGGTCACCTGGCCGTCTTCGATCAGGTAAGCCTCGCTCGCGGAGAAAACAAATTTGCCGTTGGTGATATCGACCTGTCCGCCGCCGAAGCTCACCGCGTAAAGGCCGTGCTTGACCGACTTCATTATCTCTTCGGGCGTCGATTCGCCGTTGAGCATGAAGGTGTTGGTCATCCGCGGCATCGGCGAATGCGCAAAGCTTTCGCGCCGGCCGTTACCGGTGGGCGCCATCTTCATGAGCCGCGCGTTCATCCGATCCTGCAAGTAGCCGCGCAGGATTCCTTTTTCGATCAGCACCGTGCGCGAGGTGGGCGTGCCCTCGTCGTCCACGTTCAGGCTGCCGCGGCGATTGGGGATGGTGCCGTCGTCGATCACCGTGCACAGCTCGCTCGCAACTTTCTGGCCGATTCGATTTGCGAAGGCGGACGTTTCTTTGCGATTGAAGTCACCTTCGAGGCCGTGGCCGATCGCTTCGTGCAGCAGAATTCCTGGCCATCCCGGGCCGAGCACCACGACCATCTCGCCCGCAGGCGCATCGACGGCGTCGAGATTAACGATCGCCTGGCGCGCCGCTTCGAGCGCGTATTCGCGCCATCGGTCATTGTCGATAAAGTAGTTCCACTCGACGCGCCCGCCACCGCCGTAGGAGCCCATCTGGCGGCCCTTGCCGTCGTCGGCGATCACGGTGACGTTGAGCCGGCACAGCGGCTGCACGTCCGCCGCGACCTGCCCGTCGCTCTTTACGATCATCACGATTTTGCGCTCGCACGCGAAGGACGCCATCACGTTCTTGACCCGCGGATCGGAAGCGCGCACGATGCGATCGATCTCGCTCAGCAGCTTGGCACGCGCCTGTACCGGAACGTCGAGCGGCGTGCTGGGGAGATCGTACAGCGCGTGACTGGCGACCGGGGCGCCGATCTGCACGGCGGCCGGCGCCGCGCCACGTTGATCGGCAATCGCGCGCGCGGCCTCGGCCGCGAGGCGCAGCCTGTCGATCGTCACCTCGTCGGAATAGGCGTAGCCGGTGCGATCCTCGGCGCAGACGCGCACGCCGACGCCGTGGCTGACGCTCTTGCTGGTGTGATTCACCATCGACTCTTCGAGCGCGAGGCCCTCGGCGCTGCGGTACTCGAAGTAGAGATCGGCGAAGTCGGCCTTGCGTTCGAGCGCGCTGCCGAGGATTCGCTCGAGCGCGCCATGGTTCATGCCGAATCGGTTCAGGAAAAATTTATCGGGAGCAACGAGTTCGTTGGACATTGTTTTCGCCGCCTGTGAATCAACATTATCAAAGCGCGCACTCGCCAAGAAGGTGCTCTGTGCATTACGATTTGCCCCGTGGCGACAATGAAACGGGAGACGCTCGAGCTGGTCGATCGCCTGATGCTCGAGATGATCGCGCAGCAGGAAAGCAAGGTCCTCGCGATGGCGCGGGCGATTCATCCGGGGCTAACGCCGGAGGACATCCGCAATCCGAACGACTTCGCCGACCTGATGGCGTGCGGCGAGTGGAACTTCGAGGACGGGATCCTGTCGGGGCTCAAGAGCGCGCACATGGCGCTGCGGGCAAAGCTGCTAGAAATCGTTGGGTAGAAGCATTGGGTTCGGCGAAAAAAGACGCTCTACCATATGTAGTGGTCGTCGAGAGGGCACCCTACCATCGGTGGGTTCGTTCCGTCAAATATTGGTTTTTCCTGAGGCAGTCTTGTTCCCCAGAGAACAGCAGCCCAGGCACGGCGGACGTTTGGTAGGAGTGAGAGAGCGGGCAACGCGGTGAGCGTTGCTCATCGAGGATCATACTAGCAGAGTTGGCGGTTCGACAACAGTTTGTGAGC
>JBOHWI010000221.1:0-1708 GCA_050736675.1 Binatus sp. (SeqCode) | reverse complement strand
GCACAACTGACGCCCGATATCGATCACCAGCCCCTCGGCGAGTGGTCCGCCGTTGACCGCGATTTCCTCCTCGAGGTTGCGCCCCTCGACGTACTCCATCACCAGGTAATGGCGATTGGCGAGCTCGAAGCGGTCGGTGATCGCGGGAATCGCCTGATGCTTCAGTTGCGCGAGCGTGTCGGCTTCGCGCGCAAAATATTCGTTGGCCTCGATCCGCTGCGCCTGATCGATAAAGTGATCGACCATCTCTTTGATCGCGCAGGGACGATTCGCTAGGCGCTGGTCGCGCGCCAGGTAAACCATGCCCATCCCGCCGCCGCCGAGCAGCCGCTCGATTTGGTAGCGGCCCTGCAGCATGGTGCCGGCCCCGAGCGGTCCGGTCAGCTGCGGCGAGGAATCTTTGGGCGACGTTGCCATCGTTAATCGCTAATCACTATTCACCAGCGCGGCGTTCGCGCCTAGCTTGCATACATTACGATCACTGAAATGTTATCGGTACCGCCGCCGGAGTTCGCGGCGACGATCAATTCGCGCGCCGCATCGAAGGGATCCGCGTTGCGTCCCAGGATGTCGCGGATCTGATCGTCGATGACGTGCGCCGTCAGCCCGTCGCTGCACAGCATCAGCTTGTCTCCCCGCTTCAGCTTGAGCGCGACTGCCTCGGCGCCGGCCGGTCCGCTCTGGCGCGCGCCCAGCGAGCGCGTGATCACGTTCTTGTGCTCGTGCGTATGCGCTTCCTCGGCGGTTATCTGGCCGATCTCGACCAGCCGCTGCACCAGAGAGTGATCCCTGGTGACCTGGCGAAGTGTCGCGCCCTCCATCAGGTATCCCCGGCTGTCGCCGACCCATGCCAATGCGGCATCTGTGGGCGTGACCAGCGCGCAAACGCCGGTCGATCCCATTCCGCGCGACTCCGGATGGCTCGCCACATATTCGATGATCCTGGAATTCGCTTCTTCGAGCGCGCCCGTCAGCAGCTCCGCTCCGTTTTTAACTTCTCCACGTGCGGTTTCGAGCCGGGCTTCAATGTAACTCCGGATCGTCTCGACGGCAATTGCAGAAGCGACTTCGCCCGCCTCCGCGCCGCCCATCCCGTCGGCCACGACGTACAAATGGCTCTGCGCCGGCTCGATCAGCGACTCGCGCAGGTACTCGACCGCCAGCACCGAGTCCTCGTTATGCTCGCGCACGCGCCCGACGTCGGTCATCGCGGCCGCGCGCAGCCGAACCGCGCCGGAAAGCGCCATCAGCTCGGCCTTGAACTCGTCGATCGTCGCGAAACGGTCGGCGGGATTAAAAGCGATCGCACGGCGAACCGCCTTCTCGAGCCGCGGTGCGACGACGTGCGGCGGATAAAACTGCACCGGCCCCGCCTCTTCACGCCAGCTCTCGCTCGGAATCCGCGCGCCCGTCAGCCACGTGTAGAGCATCGCGCCGGCCGAAAAAATATCCGCGCGCTTGTCCACCTTTTTGCCGCGATAGATCTCGGGCGCCGAGTAACCGTCGTTGAAAATCGGCTCGCTCTGCAGCTCGTTGTCGTTGCTGACGTAGTCCAACCCCGTCAGTTTGAGGCGGCCGTCCTTTGCAACCGAAACAGATTCCGGACAGATATCGTTCAGGCGCAGCGCCCGCCGATGCACAAACGAGATTGCCTGGCAGATCTGCACCGCCGCCGCGATCGCCTCCGGTTCGCTCACCCTTTGTGAAC
>JBOHWI010000220.1:0-5441 GCA_050736675.1 Binatus sp. (SeqCode) | reverse complement strand
GCATAAGTGTGGCTGAGGACTCTGATGGCGATCTCCTTTGCCGGAGAGGCATCGTCAAATAGCCCCATTGCCGCGAGAATCTCGTCGTTGGCCTTCGCTTTGTAGCCGAACACCCGTTCAAGCGTGCTGATTTGATCCATGTTCTGTTCCTTCTGTTAGTGCGGGCTTCCTTGCGGTCACGGTGCGGGCGGGAGGAAACGTCCAAAAGCTGAGATCGGAGATTTCCACGTCAACCATGTCCGACTTGCGCAACTCGTCGGCGTACAGCTTGACTGCGAGTATGTCGGACAGCGCGACCTGGCCGCCCTGCTTGAGGGTGCGCACGATTTCACGGATGGCTTCGCGCCGGCCTTCGCTGCTGAGAACGTTGTGGATGGCGAAGTGGGCGACGGTTGCGTCAAAACTGCAGTCGGCGAAGGGCATCTTGCGCATATCTCCGTCGTTAACGGTCACTCGATCCGCAACTCCCTCCAGCGCGGCATTCCTTAGCGTTGCTTCACGCGAATTGTCGGATTGATCCATCGTCCACAGATCGATGCCTACCGCGTGACCTCGCGGCAGCATCTTGGCGGCGGCAATGAGCAGGAGCCCATGGCCACAACCGACGTCGAGCACGGCTTCGTCTCCGCGGAGCTTCAAGCGCGCGAGGAGGCGGTCGCGCGCGCGAAATTTACCGAAGCGACTGCTGGCGAACATGAGAGCCGCGAGAATCACACAACCAATGCCAAAAATTTGAAGTGCCTCAGCCAGGCTGACGTGACGGCTCGAAGTCGATACGAGAACGAGACCAATGATCGCCGCCGCGAGGCCGAGGACGAATATCGCGTAAACGACTACATGACCATCGAGACCATAGTCCGGCATTTGTTTGCTCATGCCCTAACCCTCCTGGGACGCGGGGCGCAAAGGAGTCGCGCCGTCGCGATGAGCGTTTCCGCTATAGACAAAATATAAGCGATAGCTCACAATTGGTAAACTCGCATTTATGGCGGATGCATATGGCGCGGAAACTCCAAACGAACCCCAGAAAATTGGCCTCTCAAGAGCGATCGCGTTTAACCGTCGATGCCCTTTTGGAAGCAACTGCTCGCGTTTTGATGAAAGAAGGCTACGACGGAGCGAGCACCAACAGGATTGCCCAGGTGGCGGGGGTCAGTATCGGTTCGTTGTACCAATACTTCCCGAGCAAGGAGGCGCTGGTAGCGGCTGTCATTGAGCGCCACACGCAGCAAGTTTCGCAGGTGACTCGCAATGCCCTGGTCAAGGTGGCTGCGCGCCCAATCGAGGTCGCGGCGCGCGAATTCGTTTCGGTTGCAATCGACGCTCACCGCGTCAATCCCAAGCTTCATGGCGTCCTTGCGGAACAGATCCCACGTATTGGGCGGCTCGAAAATATCGACGCTATCGGCCGAGAGGCTTATGCACTGGTTCGAGGCTATCTCGAGGCACATCGAGATGAGATCGATGTTGCCGATCCCGATGTCGCGGCCTTCGTCTGCGTGACAGTAGTGGAAGCGCTGACACACGCGGCAGTCCTGCATCGCCCAGACCTCCTCAGCGACGAGAAAGCACGACGGTTTGTGGACGACGTAACGCGCCTGGTGGTCCGGTATCTGCGAACGTCGTGATCTGACGACTGAAGAGGCGAAGCGCTCTCAGCAAGGATCGCGCAGCGCGACGGCACCGCGGAGTGATTAAACCCGAGAGGTTGACGCTGACCGTTTCCGGCAAGGGAACAGGGATCGGGCGAGATTACCGGCACAATGGCTTTTGACCGCAAGAGCTACGGGATGAACAGCGGCATCCCCTTCATTAAAATCGCGGGTGAGCGTCGACCTCAGGGCCAGGCGGGTCAGCGGACCTCCGGTAGTCTTTAAGCAATAACTCGTCGCGCAACCGCGCGGTCAGCGCATCAATCTGAAACAGTTGCGGACCTCCTTGACGAAGGTTTCGGGCTGCTCGAAGGCGGCGAAGTGGCCGCCTTTCGCCAGCTCGTGGAAGTATACGAGCTTCGCAAATCTCTTCTCGGCCCAACGCTGCGAGGTGCGGAAGATTTCTTTGGGGAAAATCGAGCAGCCGACCTTGACCGCTACCGGATCGGTCGTCGTGCGGCGGAAGCTCTCCCAGTACAGGCGCGCCGACGATGCCGCAGCCGCTGGGAGCCAATAGAGCATCACGTTGTCGAGCAATTCGTCGCGGGTCAGCACATTTTCCGGATGGCCGTCGCAGTCGGTCCACGACCAGAATTTTTCCAAAATCCACGTCATCTGCCCGGCGGGCGAATCGGTAAGGCCGTAGCTGACCGTTTGCGGCCGCGTGCTCTGCTGCTTGGAGTAGCCCGAGTCCCAATCGTTGTAGTGCTGCATGCCGGCGATGGCGGATTTTTCATTTTCGGTGAGATCGTTCATCGTTGCCGGGTCGGGCAGCGCGATCGGCATGTTCAGGTGGATGCCGACGCAGTTGGCCGGGTCCTGGATTCCGATCGACATCGTGACCATCGAGCCCCAGTCGCCGCCTTGCGCGGCGTAGCGCTTGTAGCCCAGCCGCGGCATCAGCTCGGCCCATGCGCTCGCGATGCGTTGAACGTTCCATCCGGCGCGCGCGGGCTTGTCGGAGAATCCGTAGCCCGGAAGGGAAGGGCAGACCAGGTGAAACGCATCGGCCGCGTCGCCGCCGAACGCGGTCGGATTCGTCAGCGGCTCGATCACTTTTTGAAACTCGACGATCGACCCCGGCCATCCGTGCGTCATCACCAGTGGAAGCGCGTCGGCGTGCGGCGAGCGCACGTGGACGAAATGGATCCCGAGGCCGTCGATCGTCGTTTTGAATTGCGGGAAGCGGTTGAGCCGCGCCTCGCGCGCGCGCCAGTCGTACTTCTCGAGCCAGTAGGCGGCGACCTCCTGCGCGTAGGCGAGCGGCAGGCCCTGCGACCAGTCGTCAACGCACTCGCGCTCGGGCCATCGCGTCTCGCGCAGACGGCGCTTGAGGTCGTCGAGTTGCGCGTCGGTCGCGGCGATGCGGAAGGGTTCGATATTGTTGCTCATATATGTGTCTCTTGGCTGGATCTGTTGCCGAACCACTTTTCTGAGTCAAGCTCGATTTCGCCGCGCGCGACTTCCGTTTCGAAAAAATTCGGGTGTACTGTCGGATTGGCCTGATCGGGCGAAGGAACCATACCGATGCTCCCTGCCAATGCCGCACCGCTCGCAATTGCGCTACTAGGACTGATCCTCGGGATGCGACATGCGACCGATCCCGATCACGTGATCGCCGTCACGACGATTCTCAGCCGCGAACATCGCCTGGCCGCCGCGACACGTATCGGCGTCGTATGGGGCCTCGGGCACACACTGACGGTGCTGCTCGTGGGCGCAGCGATCATCGTTTTCAAAATTGCGATCCCGACGCGGCTCGGACTGGCGATGGAATTCGCGGTCGCGATCGTGCTGATCCTGCTGGGCATCGGCGCGGCGGCAAACCTGATGCGCAGAGCAGCGACTCGAATGCGCGTCGGTGCGTCGACGGACGAAGGCATGGTCGTCCATGCGCACGCGCACTCGCACGGCGGCGCGATGCATTCGCATCCGCACGTTCACGTTGGTCATCACGAAGTGACCGACGACGCGACGCATCACGATCATCGCATCGCCATCGACTCGTTGCCGTCGTTCGCCGCACGGCGTCCGCTGCTAAGGTCGTTCGGTGTCGGACTCGTGCATGGACTCGCAGGCAGCGCGGCGATCGCGTTGCTGGTGTTGAGCGCGATTCCCGATCCGCTGTGGGCGACGCTCTACCTCGCGATTTTCTGCGTCGGCACGATTGTCGGGATGGGCCTGATCACGACGGCGATCGCCACGCCGTTCATGGTCGCGTCGCGGCGCGCATCATGGATTCATCAAGGACTCGTCACCGGCTCGGGCCTGCTGAGTTTCGGCTTCGGCCTGTTCCTCGCTTACCAGATAGGTATCGTGGACCATCTGTTCGGCATCGCTCCTATCTGGATTCCGCAATGAACGATCGTGAAATGAAAACGGCTGCGCAAAGGAGATTTATATGATCGATCTGTACTACTGGCCGACGCCCAACGGTCACAAGATCACGATTTTTCTCGAGGAGACCGGACTCGACTACAAAATCGTGCCGGTAAATATTCGCAAGGGCGAGCAGTTCGCGCCCGCGTTCCTGAAATTCAGCCCCAACAACCGAATGCCCGCGATAATCGACCACGACGGCCCGGGCGGGAAGCCGATCTCGATTTTCGAGTCGGGCGCGATCCTGCTCTACCTGGCCGAGAAGACCGGCAAGTTCATGCCGTCGGAAACTCGCGCGCGTTACAATGTCATACAATGGCTGATGTTCCAGATGGGGGGTGTCGGTCCGATGTTCGGGCAGCGCGGACACTTCCTGCGCTCGGCTCCTGAAAAGATTCCGTACGCGCTCGAGCGCTACACCAACGAATCGCGCCGCCTGCTCAACGTGATCGAAAATCAGCTCGCGCAGAGCGCGTACCTGGCGGGCGATTACTCGATCGCGGACATGGCGACGTATCCGTGGGTGGTGGGAACGCGGCGCGAGCCGGAGCAGTTGGAGAGCCGCCCCAATTTCAAGCGCTGGCTCGACGCAATCGGCGAGCGTCCCGCGGTGAAACGAGGCGTCGCGGTGATGGCGGATATGCCGCCGGAGCCGCTCGACGACGAAGCTCGCTCGATATTGTACGGCAACAAGCAGTTCGAGCGTCGCTGACCGGCTGCGTCCCTATACCGGCTGCCTGGTCGGAGGTTTCTGCCAAGGGCGCAGCCCGTCGTCGAATACCTCGAACCGCGTCTCGCGCCAATCGCGAGAGAAGTACTCGCGAACTGCCTTCAGCCAAATCTCGACGCGTACGCTTATCGGATGACTCGGGGCTACCCGCGAGACTATTACCCGCGAGCGAGAGAGAGATAATTCCAGGAACTCCTGGTCCTGCGTCAGTAACAGAAGATCTTCGGAATTCAGCCGATCTACGATGGCGCGGTCGGGAGCGCCGCGTAGGCCAAGCAATATGATGTGATCAACCTGATGTCCTTCTTCTTGCAATTTCCAGAGCAGAGCCAGCGGGAAATTTTCATCGAGAAGGATTCTCATCCGAGCTTCCCACGGCAGGAGGCAAATGCGCCGCGACGTGAGCGGCGTAGCGGAGGGCTGCGGTGATTTGTTCGCGACTGAGTCGGTAATCTGACTCGAGATCCGCAGCGGACGCGCCGGAGGCTAGTTCGCCGAGAATCGTCGCAACATCGATTCGGGTTCCGGCGAGGCAAGGCTTCCCGAAACGAATTTGGGGATCCATCGAAATGTCTGGGAACACTTCCATAGTGACGCCTCGTGCGTTTGAAACTACCACGGATCCCGGAGTGATGCTCCTTCTAAGAAGTCGCCGCGCGCAGGGCGGCGCGGGCTAGGAT
>JBOHWI010000219.1:0-3514 GCA_050736675.1 Binatus sp. (SeqCode) | reverse complement strand
TCTCTATACCGGTCTGCGGCGGATTCGTGTTCGGCTTCATCAGGGATCGATGGAGAAGCGCGCGATGGGGAGATCGTCAATACCTGCTGGTCTGCGGATTGGCCGGCGCGGGCGTCTATCTGTGGATAGCCGATTCGACACTTGACTATTCGCAGCTGCTGTCGCTCGTGTTCGTCGCGGTCGCCGTGTACGTGATGATATTTGCGGCGGCGCAAGCCCTGATGACCGGCGTGGCGCAAGCGCACCGGATGACGGGGCGGCTGAGCGTTGTCTTCGGCTTCGGCTATATAACGCCTGCGGTGCTGTCGGCGCTGGCGGGAGGATGGCTGGTTGCGCATTTATCCGTGCGCGGCACCTTCCTGATCGCAGCAGCCGTAACGCTGGTGATCGCGTTGCAAGCCTTCTGGCGACTCGAGGCGGCAAGCGACTTCGAGCGACGGCTCGGGCAAGGGGAAACCGGGTTCGCAGCGCTGCGCCGCCTTTTCAGCCATCGGCCGCTGTGGCCTGCGGCGGCCATCTACTTCCTGTGGAACTTCGGTCCGGGATGGGGGACGCCGATGTTCTATCACCTGACGGAGAAAGTGCGGATTTCGAGCGAACTGTTCGGAACTTTCACCGCGCTGCAGTCGGCGTTCTTTCTGCCGACGACCTTGCTGTACGGTTTCCTGTGCGTCCGCGCTCCTCTTAAGCACCTGCTGTGGTGGGGAACGATAGTCGCGATTGCGCAGGGCCCGATCATGTTCCTCGCGCAGGGACCCGCGAGCACGATGGCGGTCGCGGTCCTGTACGGATTGTTCGGCGGATTCGCCACGGCGGCCTATATCGATCTCATCATGCGTTCGTGTCCCAAGGGGCTGGAAGGAACCGCGATGATGGTGTCGCAGACCTCGGCCTTCGCCCTTGCCGGCAGTTCGGGGAACTTGCTGGGTAGCTGGATCTATTCGACGGGCGGCTTCGCGTCGGCGGTGATCATCACGACGCTGGCGACGGCGCTGATAGTTCCGGTGCTGCGATTGGTCCCGGCGGAGCTCACGGCAACCCGCGACGGCGAACGGATCGAACCCGGCCCCCCGTAGCGCACATCGTGGCGGGGCCGCGTTGCGGATAAGACTAAGCGGTGGCGAACGGAGAGCGCTCCTTTCGCCACCGCTTCAAATGGCCGGTTCTGTAATCGGGGTCTAGTCGATTACTTCGTAACCGAAGTCGAGAACGCAGCTTCCAGGCGCGATACTGCGTCGTTGGCACGACGGACCGCATCCTCGGCGCCGCTGGCCGCCGCGTCGGCCTGTTGAGCCGCGGTCGCAGCCTGATTGGCCGAAGCTTCCGCCGCGTTGGCCGAGGCTTCCGCCTTGGTCGCGTCCGCCTGCGCGCGCTCAGTGGCGTTGTTGATCACTTTCATGTCGGGACCGCAGGCGGTCACGAGCGCCGTCACCGCTACGACGCCAAGCATCTTTACGATTGTTTTCATCCGAGATTTCCTCCAGTGGTTCAAGTCAGCAGCCGGCCCTGGTAACACTGTTAGTGCAGATACAACAGTCAGGGCCGGACGAGCAATCGCGCTAATAGTTGCAAAACCCGTTTGCGAACGCAAGGCAGCGGAACCGCGAGCCGGTTTTGCCTGGAACGCCTCCGGCACTGCACTATTTCTGCGATTTGACTGAGAATTCGTGAGGACTTTGGACTTTGGAGTGGCGGGGCTGCCTTGGTGAGAGCGAGCGGGCATAGTTGCGACATGCCTTCGATGCGGCGCTGCTGCGCGGGCCTTCGCTCAAGCGATGCAGCCACGGCGCCGGCTCCAGCTCAAATCTTCAACAAAGTTTCACGATGACCCGCCGAAGTGTTACCCACGTAACAGTGTCGCCCAGGTAACACGCATCGCCCGCAGCCCGTGGTTGCGCTAGTGTCAACTGACTGTCAGCAGCGAGGGGCAATTCTTGCACGCGAGCGTTATATCGAGCGCGTTGGTCGGCGTTGACGCGTTCCCGGTCGAAGTCGAAATCGACATCGGCGCCGGGATTCCGCCGCATCGGCTCGTCGGCCTGGCCGAGGGCGCGGTCAAAGAAGCGCTCGATCGCGTCAAGTCCGCGCTCAAGAATTCCGGTTTCGAGTTCCCCACCCGCAAGATGACCATCAATCTCGCGCCCGCCGACACGCGCAAGGAAGGCTCCGCCTTCGACCTGCCGCTCGCGCTCGGAATTCTTGCCGCACAAAACGTGTTGAAGGATCGCGCGCGCCTGCGCGGCTATCTCATCCTCGGCGAACTCGCGCTCGACGGGCGCATCAAGGGCATCAAAGGCGCGCTGCCGACCGCGTTGCTCGCGCGCTCCTCCAAGTTTGAAGGCGTGATGCTCCCGCGCGAGAATGCGTCCGAGGCCAGCGTCGTCGGCGAGGGTACCGTGGTGCTCGGCGTCGAGAGCCTGCGCGAGGCTTTCGAATTCTTCGAGGGCCTGCGTCCGCTCCAATCCGCGCCCGCCGATCTCACGGCCGCATTCGGCGCCGCCAACGTTTACGACGTCGATTTCAGCGAGGTCAAAGGCCAGGAGCAGGCCAAGCGCGCGCTCGAGGTCGCTGCCGCCGGCGGTCATAACGTCCTGATGATCGGCCCGCCCGGCTCGGGCAAGACGATGCTCGCCAAGCGCCTGCCCTCGATCCTGCCCACGATGACTTTCGAGGAGGCGATCGAGACCACCAAGGTGCACTCCGTGATGGGCCTGCTCGACGGCCGCGCGCTGATCACGACGCGCCCCTTCCGCGCGCCCCATCACACCATCTCCGACGCGGGCCTGATCGGCGGCGGCTCGATCCCGCGCCCCGGCGAGGTCAGCCTGGCACATCACGGCGTGCTCTTCCTGGACGAGTTGCCCGAGTTCCGCAAGAACGTGCTCGAAGTCCTGCGCCAGCCGCTAGAGGACGCGCGCATCACCATCTCTCGCGTGATGGGCACGCTCACCTTCCCCGCCTCGGTGATGCTCGTAGCGGCGATGAACCCGTGCCCGTGCGGCTTCTACACCGACCCGCAGCACGAATGCTCCTGTTCGCCGATCGGGATTCAGCGCTATCGCTCGCGCATCTCGGGCCCGCTCCTCGATCGCATCGACATCCACATCGAGGTGCCCGCCGTGAAGTACAAGGACCTGACCGACCGCGTCCCGCGCGAGCAGTCGCTCGCGATTCGCGAGCGCGTCAATCGCGCGCGCGAGGCGCAACTCGTGCGCTACGCCGGGATGCCGTTTTTCAGCAACGCGCAGATGCGCGCGAGCGATCTCCGCCTCCATTGCCAAATCGAGTCAGGCGGCGAGCGCTTGCTCGAACTCGCCATCAACCGCCTCGGTCTGAGCGCACGCGCCTACACCCGCATCCTGAAAGTCTCGCGCACGATAGCCGACCTCGACGGCGCCGCCGCCATCGCCGCCCACCACGTCAGCGAAGCAATCCAATACCGCTCCCTCGACCGCACCGCCCCTTAGACAAAAGAAAACGCGCCGAGCGATCAGACGATCGGTCGGCGCGCTAT
>JBOHWI010000218.1:0-16153 GCA_050736675.1 Binatus sp. (SeqCode) | reverse complement strand
GACGATGATGAGACGAACGATACGAATGGTTGCACTGTCGATGCTAGGCGCGACGTTGACGTTGGGCGCCGTCGCGATCACACCGATGCCTGCACGCAGCGCGGAAGTGCGCGCGATCACGCTGTACACCGATCCCGGCAGCGGCCAGGTGTTCACCAAGCGATGCAAACGTTGCGTCAGGCTCGGCGAATACATCCCGGCGGGATCGACCGAGGAGATCGAGCGCAAGGTCGAGCGGCGTGTCAGCCAGCAGACGCAGCAGCAAATGGAGCAGGAACGCGCCGCGATGCAGACCGAGGAAGCCCAGCGGCAGGCCCAGCAGCAGCAGTGGAACGCGGAGATGGCCAAGCAGGTCTCCGAGATTCAGCCGTTCGCGCGCGAGTTCGGCGATCGCTGGTTCAAGAAGATCTCGCTCGGCACGCTGATCTACGGAAGCTATGGCTACTTCAGCCATACCGGATTTGGCCCCCAGTTCCTGACTCAGATGAACTGGCCCGGCCCCGGCAACAACAACTACAACGCGTTCAATATCACTCGCGCGTACCTGGATTTCAAATTCACGCCGATCGACGATATTTCTGCGCGCGTGACGCCCAACATATACGCGCAGTACGGATCGGCATCGGGGGACAAGGTCGGAAAGAGTAGCGGCTACTCCAGTTCGATCGACGGCAACCTGACCTACCGCTTGAAGTACGCATACGTCGACTACAACACGTTCTTCCAAAAGATCCTGAAAATCGCGCCGATGCACGATGACAAGTTCACTTTCGGCCAGCAGCAAAATCCGCTGGTCGATTGGGAAGAAAACCTCTGGGGCTTCCGCTATACCGCTCTAACTCCCTGGAACTATCTGAGCTTGAGCTCGACCCAGGTCGGCGTCTCGATGAAGGGGCCGATCAAGTTTCACGAGATGCAGTACGCCGATTACGACTTCGGCGTGTACGACGACGCCAGCTTCCACGCGAACGAGCAGAGCGCGTACAAGCAGGTGATGGGCCGTGTGACTATCAATCCGTTGGGCGCCCACTCGCGCTATGACGGCCTTGGGCTCACAGGTTTCTACGACTACGGCTACTCGAACAAGTGCACCCCGGACTTGAATGCCAGTAACGCCTCGTGCGGACATATGGCGCGCGCTGCGGCATTGGCTCACTATACTGCGGAAACCTGGGGCGTAATCGCAGAGTGGGACTACGGCCACAATGCGTTCAGCTCCGGCAACCTGTACTCGGGCAGCGGACCAGCCGACGGGACCGGTACTGGCGGCACCAGCTCGTTCGGTCCTTGGAACAAGATGGTCGGAAGCATTCTGAACAGCCAGACAGTCCAGATGGGCGCAGACCTGTTGGGGCACTGGGATATCCCGCACACGCCGTTCACGGCCTTCGGCCTGCTCGAGTGGTTTCAACCCAACACGCGCATCGACAAGGATCCGCTCGACTTCACGCGCTACGACTTGGGTGTGCAGTGGTTGATCAACAAGTACCTGCGCGTGGCCTTCGATTCACAGGCAATACAGTACTACCACAGTCAATTCACGTACCCCGCAGTCCACGTGCCAGGGCAGCCGACTCTGTCGACACCCGCGGTGGAGTACGCGGTGGCGCGTGACACCCATGCATTCTTCCTGAACTTTGAGTTCAGATACTAGTCGCCGGTACAGCCGGCGCGGTCATCCGACCTGCTCGCGCCGGCTCGCGCCTGGAACCGGTCGCTCGGGCCATTGTTGTGACTTCGAAGGACGACGGCTATTCTAACGAGCGAAGTGCTGACAAATCTTTTGAAACTCGGTGGACGAACACTAGCCACATTTTTCCGCGTGGCCGCGTGCATCGTGGGCGTGGCAATGCTCCTTTCCTTCCCGGTGACGAGGGCGCACAGCTTTGGCGATCACTTCGGCACAACCGCGATACGTCGCAACATCGTGCGCCACACCTTCGTCGCGGGACCCGAGGCTGGAGGCGTAGAGGTGATCGCACATATCGACGCCCAGCCGTCGACTCCAGCGCCGGCGACGATCGAGAGTGTCGCGAAGAGCTTCTTCGCCCCGGCAATGGTTTCGCTCGGTCCCACTTTCCGTATTGTGCAACATCTGAAGCTCGGATTCTCGCGCTCCAGCGCACCCGACCCACTGCTCTAGCCTCTACCTTCGTCCGTCGAGTCCGTCGCCGCGCACCTCTGCGTGCGATGGCGGGATCGATCCGGAAACGTTGCTGGAGCCCGCTCCGGCCCTGATCGCACGAGGTTGATTACAGTGCCTGGTTTTTCATTGCGCAATCCCCACAGCGTGATTGTGGGCGCGTTGCTGACGATTATTCTGGGTGTCGCGGCATTTCTGAGCATGCCGGTCGATGTCTTTCCCAAGCTCGACATACCGGTCGCAGTCGTCGCCACGTTCTACCCGGGAATGCCGCCGCTGGATATCGAGGCGGACATCACGACCCGCTTCGAGCGTTTCTTTACGCTCGGCAGCGACATCGATCACATGGAGTCGCGATCGCTTCCCGGCGTCAGCATCATAAAGGTGTTCTTCCAGCCGGGAACTGACCTGAGTGCGGCGACGGCCACGCTGGGCAACCTCGCGATGGCCGATCTGCGCCATCTGCCTCCGGGCACGCTGCCGCCGCTCATTCTGAAATCCGGCGCATCGTCGTTGCCGGTCACTCTTGTCACCGTCTCAGGCCGGGGACTCACCGAGGCGCAGCTCCGCGACGAGGCGCAGTACAACATCCGCAACTGGATCGCGACCGTGCGCGGCGCGTCGGTGCCGCCACCGTTCGGGGGCAAGTACCGGCAGATCATGGCTTACGTCAACCGCGACGCGCTACAGGCGCGCGGGCTGACCCTGATGGACGTCGTCCATTCGCTCGACAACGCCAACCTCATCATTCCGGCGGGCGACGCGAAAATCGGCCCGACCGACTATTTCGTTTATTCCAACAGCATGATCGCTAACCCGGCCAACATTAACCAGGTGCCGGTGAAGGTGGGGCCCGGTCAGGCTCCCGTGTTCCTTGGCGACGTCGGCCACGCCGAGGACGCAGCGCAGATTCAGCAGAACATCGTGCGCATCAACGGCCAGCGCTCGGTGTACATCCCGGTGATGAAGCAGGGCAACGCCAACATTATCGCGGTGGTTGACGGCGTCGGGCAGGCGATTAAAAAAATCGCCGGGTTGCCGAACGGGATGAAGGTCAACGCGATCTTCGGGCAGGACGCATACGTGCGCTCGGCGATCGAAAGCCTCGAGCATGAAGCGGCCTCAGGCGCGGTCCTCGCCTCGCTGATGATCCTGATTTTCCTCGGCAGCTTCCGTTCGACGATCGCGATCTTCCTGTCGATCCCGCTCTCGATCCTTGCCGGCGCGTTCGGCCTGCGCATGGGCGGCGCCACCATCAACGTGATGACACTGGGCGGCTTTGCGCTCGCAATCGGCCGTCTGGTGGACAACTCGACGGTCGTGCTCGAAAACATCAACCGCCATCTGGCCGAGGGCAAGGCGCCTAGTGATGCCGCGCGCGACGGCGCCAACGAAGTCGCACTGGCGGTGCTCGCATCGACAATCACGACCATCATCGTTTTCTCGCCGGTGATGTTTCTGTTCGGTGTGGCCAAGTCGCTGTTCAGCGCGCTGTCGTGGGCAGTGGTCCTCTCGATGCTGGCGTCGTACGTGGTCGCGATGACGGTGATTCCGGTTTTCTGCGCGCACTACCTTACGGCGGAGTCGGCACACGAGGCGGAAGAAGGCACGGGCCGCGGAATGCTGGCGGCGTTCATCCGCAGCTACGATCGCTTCGCGGAACGCTACGAACACCTGCTCGATCGGGTGCTCAATCACAAAGGGACTGTGGTCGCGGCTGCGACGATTCTGTTTGTCGCGAGCATGGCCGCATTTCCGTTGCTCGGCACCGAGCTGTTTCCAAAAACAGACGCGGGTCAGTTCGTCATCCAGTTCCGCGCACCGCTGGGAACGCGCGTCGAGCTGACCGAGCAACTGGCAGAGCGCCTGGAAAACACGATTCGAGCGGTGATACCGCCGGCTGAGCTCTCGACGGTGGTTTCGAATATTGGGCTGGCGCCGGGATTCTCATCGATCTACTCGTCGAACGCGGCCAGCGACTCCGGGTTCGTGATGGTGGCACTCAGATCTGAGCATCGCGTCTCGACCTGGGACTACGTCGCCAGGCTCAAACGGATCTTGCCCGCGCGGATTCCGGAAATACGCACCTTCTTTTCGTCCGGCAGCATCATCGACTCGGTGCTCAACTTCGGCTTGGCGGCGCCGATCGACATCCAGGTGAGCGGCCGCCACTACGACCAACTGTTCGATCTGGCGCGCAAGGTGAATGCGAGCGTACAGGGCCTGCCCGCGGTCGCCGGGACTTTCATTCCCGAGGAATCGAATTATCCGACGCTCAGGATCAACGTTGACCGGGTCAAGGCCGCGCGGCTCGGCCTCAGCCAGCGCGATGTCGTCACCAACGTGATCACTGCGCTCGCCTCGAATCAAATGATCGCGCCGTCAATCTGGATCGATCCGAAAACGGGCAACGACTACTTCCTGACTGCGCAATATGCTGAAGATCAGATCAATTCCCTCGATACGCTGCGCGACATCCCGGTGCGAAGCAGCGACGGCGACCATTCGCGCGCCGACGCGCTGCTGCTGCGCAACGTCGCTACCATTACCCACGAGCGGCATCCCGCCGAAGCGGACCATTACAACATCCAACGCGTCGTCGACGTGCTGGTGGCGCCGAGGACCGATGACATGGGCGGCACGTTGACGGCAGTGAGAAAAGCTCTGGCCGATCTCAAACTGCCGGCGGGAACCGAGATCGCCTATAGAGGTTCAGTTGAATCGATGCAGAAATCGTTCGCCAGCTTCGGTTACGGCCTCGCGATGGCGGTGGTGCTGCTCTACCTCGTCATGGTCGCGCAGTTCCGATCGTTTCTCGATCCTTTCATCATAATGTTCGCAGTGCCGATGGGTCTGATCGGCGTCGTGTGGACGCTTTATCTCACCGGCACGACGCTCAACATCGAATCGTTCATGGGGATTATCGCGATGGTTGGGATCGTGGTGTCCAACGCGATCCTGCTGGTCGACTTCGCCAACCGGCGCTTCCGCGGCGGGGAGGAACTGCGCTCCGCCATCGTCGAGTCGGCGAAAATCCGGATGCGCCCGATTCTGATAACGACGCTGGCGACCGTGGTGGGCCTGATGCCGATGGCACTCAAGCTGGGCGCCCGCTCGGAAGCCTCCGCGCCGCTGGCGCGTGCAGCCGCGGGCGGCCTCGCAGTCTCGACGGTGCTTACGCTGTTCCTGGTTCCCGCGCTCTACGAAATTTTCTACAGCCGCCAGCGGCAGGTGTCGAAATGAAGAAGTATCTGGTCCACACACTGGCGGCGCTCTGCATACTGGCGGCGGCGACCGGATGTTCGCGTGCGCATAGCGAGGCGCCGAGCGATTCGCGCCGAACTGTCGTGGTCGTGCGGCCGCGGCGCGGCGACGTCGTCCGTTCGATCACGCTGCCGGGAGACTTGGTCGGCCTGTACCAATCGACACTCTATGCGAAGGTCACCGGCTACTTGAAGAGTATCTCGGTCGACAAGGGCGACTGGGTAAAGCAGGGACAGGTGCTGGCCGTAATCGAGGTGCCGGAACTTGAAGAGCGGCTCGCGCGCGCCAGGGCCGACATGGACGTTCAGCATCTGACGTATCAACGCCTCGAACAGGTCTGGAAGAGCGACCCGCGGCTGGTCGCACGACAGGACGTCGATATCGCGCAGGGCAAATATCTCGAAGCGAAAGCGCAGATGGATGAGCTCGAGGCGATAGCGTCGTACACAAAAATCGTGGCGCCGTTCGACGGCGTCATCACCGGCCGCTTCGCCGATCCGGGCGCGCTGATCAAGGCTGGCGGCGCCCAGACGACTTCCCCTCCGGACCAGGGCTCGGCGCATCCGAACGGCGCCACCTCGCCGGTCCTCAGTCTGGCGCTGATCGACACGATGCGCACGTACGTGTACGTACCGCAGGATGCGGTCGAGGCGATCAAGCGCGGAATGCCGGCGAAGCTGACGCTGCAGGATCTGCCGGGGCATACGTTCGATGGAACCGTCACCCGCTATGCGAACTCGCTCGACCTGGGAACGCGCACGATGTTGACGGAAATCGATCTGAAAAATCCCGAGCATGAACTTTATCCCGGCATGTATGCGAATGTAACGCTCGAACTCGAGCGGCATCCCGACGCGATCAAAGTTCCCGAGTCGGCCGTCGGCGATTCGCCCGACGGGAAATACGTGATGGTCGCGGAGCACGGCAAGCTGCGGAAACGGGACGTCAAGGTCGGAATCAACACCGGCACGAGCGCCGAAATCGTACACGGGCTGAAGGGCGGAGAGATGGTGGTGGCTAATCTGGATCCGTCTATCGTTGCAGACGAATTAGTCAATATCGTGCCGAAGAATACTCAGTCTGAAGAACGATCGAACATGGTTGCAGTAACCAAGTGACTACCGGAGCAATACTATGCGGATATCGATTTTCAGAACTGCAATTGTGTTCGCGGGTTTCCTACTGACTATAGCTACTCCGCAATCGGTGGATGCGCTCGAGACTTTGCATCCGGGTGAAAAGCTTACGCTCGAACGCGCAATCGAGCTGACCCTACGCAACCATCCGCGCGGACTCGAGATGAAATCCGAGGCCGTCGCCGCCAACGAGCGCGTCGGAGAAGCTCGCGCGCAGCTTCTGCCGCAAGTGTATAGCGCGGCAGAGTACGTGCGTTCGACTGACAATCCGATTGGAGACACAACGTACTTCAACCCTGGATTCATTCCGCGCATCACCGGCACGCTGCACAGCGCGCCGTCGGATGCGGCGCAAAGTTTTTCGACCTCGACCACCAACAATTATCTGGGCGGAGTTGCGGTGCAGCAGTACGTGTTCGACTTCGGCAAGGTTCGCGGCCTGATCGAGCAGCGCGACGAAGAAGCGCACGCAGCATCGTTTCAGTCGCAGTTGACGGAACTCGAGCTCGTCTTCGAAGCAGCTCAACGTTATTTCGCGCTGCTGGCAGCTCAGCAAAAGGTAAAGGTCTATCAGAAGGCGATCGATCAGCGTTCCGAGCAACTTCATGCCGCGCAGGTGAAAGCCGGCGCCAATCTCACTCCCCAGATCGATGTACTCACCGCGCAGGCGGCGCTGACGCGCGCGCAAACCGACCTGCTGGAGGCATCGGATCAGCAGGCGATAGCGAGGGTGGCTCTCAACAATATCATGGCGATCGACCGCCACGCGCCGGACTACGAACTCGCCGACGTGCTGACTTACCAGCCGGTGTCGGGGAATCTGGATACATTCTTCGCTACCGCAATCGCGCGGCGCCCGGACCTGCACGCGCTCGAGGCCGAAGCGCGGGCGGCGGGTGCGCAAATCCAGCAGGCGCGCAGCGATTACTTTCCTTCGGTTGGAGCGACGGCAGGTTACAGCACGATGGGCACCGGATCGCCCGCGGCAAATAACTTCAACGCGGGATTGGTGGTGACATGGCCGATTTTCAACGGCTTTCAGACGGAACATCAGGTCGAGGAAGCGAAGGCCACGCGAAACGCGATTCACTATGCGATGGAGGATCTCCAGCAGCGCGTCTGGCTCGACGTAAAGACCGCCTACCTCGAGCTGCAAACGTCGGTCGAGCGAATCCATCAGGCGGAGGCGACGCTGGCGGCGTCTTCGGGGCAACTCGAACTGGCCGACAAGCGCTACAACGCGGGCCTCGGCAATATAATCGAGCTGACCGACGCGGAACGGTTCTATATCGAGGACGACGCCGCTTACGTCGACGCGTTGTACGGATATTCAGTGGCGAAAGCGACGCTCGATCGCGTAACGGGCGCATCGCTCCAGTTAGTCCCCGATAAATGAAGAGCGGGGTTCTTCGAACAGCCGGAATCGTCGTAGATATTCTCGTCTTCGCCGCATCGATGTGAGCATGTGCGGACAACTTCGATCGGATCACGAGTGAACTCGAGGGCACCGATACTCAGACCGGCCTTCCCACGTTTGGCAAGAAGTGCACCGCGGTTCCCTATCCAACTCGAACCCATGGCCACAGCGCCGTAGGCTGCCGAAGGATTTTGGTGGGCCGTTGGAGACTCGAACTCCAGACCCGCTGATTAAGAGTCAGCTGCTCTACCAACTGAGCTAACGGCCCACCGTCGAAGCTTGCTTACGTAGCAGGATGTTTGGGGTGAGTGAAGGGATTTGAACCCTCGACCGCCGGAGCCACAATCCGATGCTCTGCCAACTGAGCTACACTCACCACTCTCGATCCAATGTTATCTGCCGGCGCCGCAAGCCGCCGATATCAGAGTACGCGCCTCCGTGGCGCGCCAGAAGGGATTCGAACCCCTGACCCACGGCTTAGAAGGCCGTTGCTCTTTCCACCTGAGCTACTGGCGCGTATCGGGGCGAGCCGATTTGAACGGCCGACCCCCTGCTCCCAAGGCAGGTGCGCTACCAAGCTGCGCTACGCCCCGAGCCTTTAGGAAGTAACACACGGACGTAAGGCTCTCAACCAATGTTCGTGCGCGAACCGGTTTTGTTCCTCGATGTATTCGTGCAATCAAGGGCGGAACATTCGATCGGTGGACAACTGGAACCGGGAAGACCCGAGCGCGAATTGTCGAAGCGTATTCTCAACGGCGCGCGACCAGCTGCGACTCATCGAAGCACGATTCGTCCTGCGCGCAGATGCAGTCGGCAATCGAGAGGATGCATCCATCCGGCTGCATCAGTTGGCTCCATCGTGAGATGCGAACATTATGAGGTCGCATCCAGCGGAAAGGTCGCATCTTGCAAAACTCGCGATCTTGCCCGGAAAGTGGCCTAATTTGCGCCTTCAAGATGTGCCGCGTCGCAGAAAGAGAAAAAACCTGGAGACGACGCTCCCAATTTGTTTCGGTTTCTCTGAGGCACAATGTTTGCTTCACTTCCTTTTGCGCTGACAATCTCCTCCCCCGAGACAAACAGCGCCTGTCCCCAAGCAAAGGCCGGGCTACTTGAACCGTCGGCTCCCCACCACGGTCCCCACTCGTAGCCCGGCCGTTCTTTTTCTCGATTTCTCGAACCGTTCGCGTACACGCGATTTCGCAGCGCCGACGACTCAGCGTTCCAGTTGATCTATTTTGCCGCCAGCCCGTCTGCCCGCATTTGTGCCTCGCGATTTCTGCTAGGCTAACCGGTGCGGGAGATCGGCGTCCTTGCCGGCGCTGGTGGTCCGATCGGGGGTTGTATTGATCGTTTGAAGCAACAAAAGCAACTTCGCGCAGGGCTGGTCGCGATATTCGCGGCCGCCGCCGCGGTTGGAGTCAGCGGATGCTGGTTGGCGGCTGCGCAACTCGCGCCCCTTGCAGCGAGCGCGGCGGAGGATGTCGGCGGGGGTGCCATCGAGCTGGCGGCGGGTATCGGCGCATCTACGCATGTAGAGGCCACTCAAGCAAAGAAGGCGGCGGACGCACGCGAAAGCGCGATGACCAGCGGCGACACCTGCAACCAGCTCACGGTCGAAGTTCCGGGCGTGATCGAGTTGCGAAGGAGTGCGAGCGGTGCGCCGGAATATCGCGAGCTGCAGATCAGCGATTCGCTCGACCAGCCGCAATGGGCGCCTGTGGCCGATACTGAAGCGACGGCGGACGGCTGGCAGCCGGCGGTGAATTTTCTTCAGATGAATTTCTCGCCGCCGCTGGGCGCAGTGGTCCCGGAGAAGGCGAGCACCTTTCTGGCGTACGCGCCTTCGGGATTGGTCACCGCGGCCGACAGCGATCGGTTAACCGCGATGACCTCGAATTTCGGCAAACCGATCGGAACGTTTATGTGGAAAGGGCAGTACTATCATTACGTCGTGACGAGCACGCTGCCATGCTTTCCGCCGCCGCCACAGCGGATTGCCGCGGATACCCTCGCACAGCCCGGCCTCTAGGTCACAACGCTAAAGACAAGCTGATTCGCCAATATCGCGCCGCTATCGTCGCGACAGACGAATCGCATCGTTGGCAAACTGCGGTGAAGCCGCGCTCGACGACCCGGCCGCTCCATGGATTGAAGGCCGCGAATTTTTCGCCTGTAGAACAGATTTCGGGATCCCCGGAATCGTGAAGAAATACCTTCTCACGACCCGCAGAAACCCTTGCAGACTTTTGAAATACTATTTCAGAGTTACTCACTTCAAGCTCGAATGACTACATGACGCGCCTGACAAATGTTGATGTTTTTCGATGGCTTGGATCTTGCTGCTCACTGATTATTGGCCGAACAGCGCCCCTCTATCGATTCTGTTCGCGCCGGGTTAAGGAGGTTTTGCGATGAAGAATTCAACGAAGATAGCAATCTCAATGCTGAGTCTCACTCTCCTGCCTTTCATCAGCGGGTGCGGCTCGTCCACTAAACAGATCAAGGAGACCACTGCGTCGACGACATACGTTCCTGCCCCGCCGCCGGTTGTCGTTCAATCGGCTCCACTGCCGCCGACCACAGTGACAACTACCGAGGAAAAAAAGTCGTCGAACTCTACGGACATGGGCAACGACGCGACTCAGGAAAGCTCGAGCGCTTATCACAGCGAGTCTTCGACGGTGACGCCGATGGCGACGATTCCACCGGCCCCGCCGCAGGAAGAGACCACCACGACTTACCAGAAGAAGACTTACCAAGAAAGCAACTGATTACTGATCTGACTATGGGCACGGAGAGACTCTGGAGAGACGCTCTATAGTCTCTCCGCGCCCGAGTGAGTAATCGCATGAATCTGCTGAAGAGCAAATTTGTCAGCGCGATGTTGGTTTACGGCCTGGGTGCAGTCTCGATGCTCGTCGGAAACGCCCGCGCGCAACAGGGGCTGCCTCCGTCCGCCGTGGCGCCCGCCAATGCTCCAGTAATTGCCACAGATAAAGCGCTGAACGTCGAACATGACCAGGTGCGGACTTCAGCCGAGCATCATTACAATTCTCCCGCCGAACGCGCGAACGACGACCTGCTGATCACAGAGGTTAAGAGTTCGCTCGCCGAACGCGGCATCTCCGGTCGACACCCGGTGGAGGTCGATTGCGATCACGGAACGATTCTGTTGAGCGGAGTGGTAGAGTCGGCCGATGACGCCAAGGAGGCGGAAGAGCTAGCACTGAACACCAAAGGCGTGCTCGGCGTTAAAAGTAATCTCACCTGGCGATAGTCCAGCCTTTATTTGCGCAGCAGCGGGATCACTTCCCTGGCAAACCGCTCGTACTGCGTGTCGCGTTCTGCTGTCGCGCAGATCACGTCCAGGTTGACGTCGCGAATTCCCGCCTTGATGAACTCGTCGATTCGCGCCGCGACATCGGCGGGCCTGCCGAGGGCGGCGTAGCGCTTGGCGGGCTCGCGGAAGTCCATCGCGTAGCGCTTGCTCAGATGCTCTGCCGCGACGTCAAGCGCAGTCTCGTAGCTCGGCCCAAGTGTCACGAACAAATGGATCGCCGTGCCGAAATGCTCGAACTTGCGCCCGGCCTTTTCCGCCTCGCGCGCGATGAACTCGAGTCCCTCGCCAACCCGCTTGGGCGTAACTACGTACGGCATCCATCCGTCACCCAGCCGCGCCGCGCGTTTCAGTGCGGCTTCGGCCCGTCCTCCGACCCATACGGGCGGTCCGCCGGGAGTGCGCGGTTTCGGCAACATCGTAATTTTTGCGAAGCTGAAATACTTGCCGCGAAATTCGACCGGTTCGCCGGTCCACAGCCGCTTGATTATTTCGATCGACTCGTTCGCCCGCCCGCCGCGTTGTTTGAGCGGAACGCCGCACGCTTCGTACTCGGGCGGAAATTCGCCGCCGACGCCGACGCCGAAAATGAAACGTCCCGCGCCCATGAGACGGTCCAGCGTCGCGACCATCTTTGCGACGGTCACGGGATGGCGCAGCGGTAACAGATATACGCCGGTGCCGAAAATCAGGTTCGGATTGAGCGCGGACAGGTAGGCGAGCTGGGTCAGCGGATCGTCGATCGGTCCCGTGAACGCGACGTGATCTCCCGTCCAGATACCGTCGTAGCCCCACTCCGACAGCGTGCCGACGGTCTTGAGCGCGTGCTCGCGATCGGCGGCCACACCCATCGCACCGAACCGGATTTTGGAATTCAGCGGCAGCCCGTCGCTCATGTCCGCACCTCCAGATGCATCCTCAAACCGATCGAATTGCTCCGCCGTCGACGCGGATCAGCGAGCCTGTCACGTAGGCCGCCAGAGGGCTCGCCAAAAACGCCGCGACCGCGCCGAATTCCGCGGGCGTGCCGAGCCGGCCGACCGGAATCGATTGCGCGTTGCGCTGGACAGCTTCCTCGACTGAAATTTTCTGGCGTTCCGCGGCCGCGCGGCTAAGCTGGACCGTGCGATCGGTCGTAATCGCGCCCGGCAAAAGAGTGTTGACTGTAATTCCGTCGCGCGCCGTCTCGGTCGCCAGCGTCTTGGCCCAGCCGACGATCGCGCTGCGCAGAGTATTGGACACTCCGATCGCCATGATCGGCTCGACCACGCTCATCGAGGCGACGTTCAGGATGCGGCCCCACTTTCGCGCGCGCATGTCGCCAATCAACAAGTCGGTGATTCGAAACAGCGGCAGGACCATCGCCTGGTACTGCTCTTCCCAGATTTTGGCCGACACGCCGACCACGCCGGACGGTGGCGGCCCGCCGGAGTTGTTGAGCAGGATGTCGATCGCGCCGAGTTGTTTGCGCGCCGCGTTGGCGGCGGCCTCGATACGCGGCCAGTTCGCGAGGTCGGCCGCAAATCCTAATGCCTTGCCGCCGCGCGAGGTGATTTCGGAGACTGCGCGATCGAGCGCCTCCTGGCCGCGCGCAATCAGTGCGACGGCGACGCCCTCCGCCGCGAGTGCGTCGGCGACGCCGCGTCCGAGTCCCTTGCTGCCGCCGAGAATCAGCGCGGTTTTTCCTTTGAGTTGAAGATCCATTATTGTTTTTCACTTCACCGGAATTCGATCGCTACACGTTCTGCTTGCCGGCGCCCGGCAGGTAGTCGTCCAGCGGCACACCGAAACTGTTGAGCGCCCACGACACAAGGTTGTACTGACCGACCGTGAAGACCGCGTCCATCATCTGCTCGAGGCTGTAGCGCTCGGATAGCTGCTTCCAGGTTTCGTCCGAAACCACGGACTTCTCCCGCAAATCGTCGGCGGCCTGGAGCAGCGCCGCATCGTGTTTATCCCAGCCGGCCTTCGGACCCTTGCTGATACGATCGATCTCGTCGTCGGTAAGGCCGGCGCTCTTACCGATTCGCACGTGCTGCTCCCATTCGTACGGGGCCTGATTGAGCCAGCCGATGCGCAGAATCAAAATCTCGCGATCGCGCGCCGGCAGCGATTGACCGCCGAGGATGTATCCGGCGAAGCGCGACCAGCTCCGGGCCAGCTTCGGGTTCTGCATCAGCACTCTAAAGATGTTGACGACCTCGCCGTTGACTTTGTTCCGCTCGGCCATTTCGCGGTCCTCCGGGCTCAAGGTCGAAAAGTCACGGAACGGGATTCGTTGTTTTCTAGCAGTCACGGGCGGTCCTCCGTCGTCGTTGTTGCGCGCGGGATTAACTCACGCGTGCGATCAGCTTTAATCCACAATCGAGATATTCACCAGCCGTCTTGCGCCGACGCACCATGTCGCGCGTAATTGCCTAGTCAATGGAATCGTTTGACGTTGTGATCGTGGGTGCCGGAGCGGCCGGCTTGATGTGCGCGATGACGGCCGGGAATCGCGGGCGGCGCGTGCTGTTGCTGGAGCATAACGATCAGCCGGGCGCCAAGATTCTCATCTCGGGCGGCGGCCGCTGCAATTTCACCAATCTTGAAACGGGACCGGAGCACTTTCTTTCCGCCAATCCGCATTTCTGCAAGTCCGCGCTTAGCCGCCACACGCAGCACGACTTTATCGCGCTGGTCGAACGGCATCGCATTCGCTATCACGAGAAAACTCTCGGCCAATTGTTCTGCGACGGATCGGCGCGCGAGATCCTCGCGATGCTGCTGGCTGAGTGCGCGGCAGCGGGCGTCGATTTGCGCACCTCGCATCGGGTGACCGAAGTAACGCGCGCCGAGCGCTTTCGCATCGAGACCGACAAGGGCAGCTTCGTCGCACCGACATTGGTGCTCGCGACCGGCGGGCTTTCGATTCCGAAGATGGGCGCGACCAGCTTTGCTTACGAGATCGCGCGGCGCTTCGATCTCAAAGTGATCGAGCCGCAGCCCGGCCTGGTGCCGTTGAAGGCGGGGGGCGAGACGCTCGATCTTTGCCGGACGCTTGCGGGAGTTTCGGTGGACGCGATCGCGTCGTGCGGCCGCAACCGTTTTCATGAGAACATCCTGTTCACGCATCGCGGCCTGTCAGGACCTGCGATTTTGCAGATTTCGTCATACTGGCGAGAAGGCGACACGTTATCGCTGAACCTGGCGCCTGCCCTGGATATCGAAAGCTTCCTCGCAAACCGAAAGCGCACGCGGCCGAAGGCCGAACTCAAAACGGTGCTGGCCGAGGTCATACCGAATCGCCTGGCGCATGCTCTTGGCGGTGCGTCGTCCAACATCTCGATCGCGAATGTTCCAGACCGCGATCTTTCAGCGCTGGCGCAGCGGCTGAAGCGATGGCCGATAAAGCCAACCGGCTCCGAGGGATGGGCGAAAGCCGAAGTGACTGTATGCGGAATCGACACCGCCGCGCTGTCGTCGAAGACGATGCAGGCGCGAGCGGTGCTCGGTTTATTTGCGATCGGCGAGGCGGTGGACGTAACCGGATGGCTGGGCGGCTACAATTTCCAGTGGGCGTGGTCCAGCGGATGGTGCGCCGGGCAGGCGGTCTGAGAAATTTAAAATTCGCCTCAACTTTGCTTCGCTGCGGACTCTTCCAGCACGCCTTCAGCGACGAGGCGCGACACTTCCGCGTCGTCGATTGAGAGAAGCGTGCGGCAGATTTCGCGCGTGTGCTCGCCAAGTCCGGGAGCCGGTGCGACAATCGGCTCGGGAATCGACGACGCGTGGAACGCGGGCCCTTCAAACATCAGGGCGCCAACGCCCGGCTGCTCGAGCGGTTGGACGTAGCCGCGCGCGAGCAGATGTGGGTCATTGGGCATGTCGCTCGCGTACATCATGAAGCCGGCCGGCACGCCGGCGCGCTGCAGGATCTCCGTCACTTCGCGATCGGTATGCGCGGAGGTCCACTCGGCCACTCGTCGATCGAGTTCGGCGCGAGCTTCGATTCGCCCGTGCGCCGTTTCGTATTCGCGCCCGCGCGCCCAACTTGGTTCGCCGATGGCGCTGCGGAACCGGCGCCAGTCATCGTCGTTGCGAACCGTGATTACGCACCATCGCTCGTTCCCGCTACACGGATAAACGCCCCACGGCGCGCCGCGAGAACTTTGATTGCCTTGCGGGCTGACAGCGCCCGGCTCGAGCGACGCTTTCAGCATCAGATCGGCGAGCAGGCCGATTATCACTTCGACCTGCGCCACTTCTAGATGCCCACCGACGCCGCGGCGTTCGCGCGCGAGCATCGTCGCGACCGTTCCCAGCGCCAGCATGCGGCCGGCCAGGTGATCGGGATGGATCGCACCCGACCCCGGCGGCATCCCGCCCTCGGGAAAATTCCAGAGCCAGGTCATGCCGGCGGCAGTCCGGCTGTTGGGGCCGAACCCGATCCAGTCTTTCCACGGCCCAGTCGCGCCCATCAGTTGGCTCGAGGCAAACACGATGCGTGGATTGATTTCGCGCATCTGCCCATACCCCAGCCCCATTTCGTCCATCGTGCCGGTGGAACTGTTCTCAATCACAACGTCGCAGAGCCCGACGAGGCGCTTGACGATTTCCAGTCCGCGCTCGGTCCGCAGGTTCACACCGAAGCTGCGCTTGCATCGGCTCGACGAGGCGAACGACGGATTCATCTCGGTGCCGAAGATCGCGCGGATGAAATCGGGATGCGCGCGCGTTTCGATTTTGATTACGTCGGCGCCGTATTCCGCGAGCAGCCGGCCCGCTTCAACGCCGACGCCGCCGATTCCGAAGTCGAGCACGCTTATTCCGGCGAAAGGACGTCCAGGTTCCGAAAAGCCTCTGGCCGG
>JBOHWI010000217.1:0-8366 GCA_050736675.1 Binatus sp. (SeqCode) | reverse complement strand
ACCTATTGGAGCGATGGATTCGGCGCGCAGGCGGAGTGGGAAATCGACGTGTGGGGCAAGCTGCGGCGCGGGGTCGAATCCGCTGACGACGCCTACCTGGCATCGGTGGCCAGCTATGACGACGTGCTGGTCTCGCTGACCGGCGACGTCGCGGCGACCTACGTACAGATTCGCACGACGCAGAAGCAAATCGCGATCGCGCATGACAACGTCGAGAAGCAGCGCATCGCGCTAAAGATTGCGGACGCGCGATTCCGCGGCGGCGCCGCGACCAAGCTCGACGTTTACCAGGCGACCAACGTGCTCGGCTCGACCGAGGCTGCAGTGCCGCAACTGACCATTCAACTTGAACAGTCGAAGAATGCGCTCAGCGTTCTGCTCGGGATGGAGCCGGGGCGCCTGGACGCGTTGATCGCGGGCGCGTCGGACATCCCGACGGCGCCGGCGAAGATTGCGGTCGGAATCCCGGCGGACCTGCTGCGGCGGCGCCCGGACATCCGCAGCGCAGAGCTGCTGGCGGCGGCGCAATGCGCGCAGATTGGATACGCCAAGGCGGACCTGTTCCCGACCTTCAGTCTGCTCGGCGACGTCGGCACGCTATCGAGCAATATCGGCAAGTCCAGCCTGAGCGACGTGTTCACCTCGGCCAGCCTGGCGTTCGCGGCGGGGCCGAGTCTTCAGTGGAACATCCTGAACTACGGGCAGATAACCAACAACGTGCGGGTGCAAGACGCGCGTTACCAGGAGTTGCTCATCGCTTACATGAACAGCGTGTTGAAGGCGCAGCAGGACGTTGAAAATGGAATCGTACTCTTCACCCAATCGCGGCAGGAGGTGAAGTTCTTGACCAAAAGCGTCGCGGCCGCGCAGGGGGTGCTCAGGATCGCGTTGATCCAGTACAAGGAAGGCACGATGCCCTTCACCACCGTGCTGCTGGCGGAGCAGAATCTGTACGCTGCGGAAAACAGCCTCGCACTCGCGCAAGGAATGGTGCCGCTCGGAGTAATTGCGACCTACCGCGCGATGGGCGGCGGATGGCAGCTACGCGAGGGTCACGAGTTCGTGCCGGGAGCAACGCGCGATGAGATGTCCAAGCGGACCAATTGGGGAACCATCCTGACCCCGCAGTTGCTAAAGCCCCAGGCGCCGGGCTTGCCATCGCCCAGTGACACCGGTCCGCTGATTCGGTTACCGGAATGACGAGGCCGTCAGC
The DNA here is from genome assembly GCA_050736675.1 of Binatus sp. (SeqCode). Lineage (GTDB taxonomy): Bacteria > Desulfobacterota > Binatia > Binatales > Binataceae > Binatus. The sequence goes on along the minus strand of JBOHWI010000217.1, from coordinate 7,153 downwards.
ACATGATGACGAGGCGCGAGTGAGAATGTCGGGATTAAAATCAGGGGTCGTCAATGCACTGGCGCTCGCGGCGCTGTGCGCGATAGTTGGCTGCCGGAGCCATCCCACGGGCGCAGTGGCGATCCCCGACGTCACGGTGGCGCGGCCGGGTGTCCAGAACGTGACTGACTACCTGACTTTCACCGGCAACACGGCCTCCGCCGATTCGGTGCAGCTGGTGGCGCGGGTGGAAGGCTACCTCGAGAAACTGCACTTCACCGACGGCGCGCTGGTCAAGAAAGGCGATGTGCTGTTCACGATTCAGCAGCAGCCCTATCAAGCGCAGCTCGTGCAGGCGAATGCGCAGCTCGCCGCACAGCGAGCGGCGTTGTGGCACGCGCAGACCGAGTTCAAACGCTATGGCCATTTGCTGACCGAGGACGCGGCGACCCAGACCGAGGTCGATCACTGGCGCTTCGAAAAGATATCGGCGGAGGCCGGGGTGAGAGGCGCGCTGGGGCAAGTCTCGATCGCGGAGCTCAACCTCAGCTACACAACGGTGACGGCGCCGTTCGACGGCCGCCTCGGACGGCATCTGGTCGATCCGGGCAACGTCGTAGGCGCGATGGGTCAGCAGACGAAACTGGCGGAGGTCGATCGGATCGATCCGCTGTACGTGTACTTTACGATCGACGAGCGCGACCTGCTGCGAGTTGCCGCGCGCCGGCGTGCCGCGACACGTCAAAGGATCACGCGGCAGCCGCTGCCCATTTCGTACGGGGTGACGAACGAAGAAGGGTTTCCGCATAGCGGACTGCTGGACTTCGCGTCGCTGACCGTCGAGCCGACCACCGGCACGCTGCAACTGCGCGCGACGATTCCCAACCGCGATCTCAGTCTGCTGCCGGGCCTGTTCGTGCGGATTCGGGTGCCGACCGCCGAACGCCGGGGCGCGCTGGTAGTTCCCGGCGATGCAGTCAGCTTCGATCAGCAGGGTGAGTACGTACTGATCGTCAACGACAAGAACATCGTCGAGCGCCGCGGAGTTAAATCCGGCTCGCAAATCGGCGACGCGCTGGTGATCGAGGACGGTCTCAAGCCGGATGACTGGGTTATCGTCGAGGGCCGGCTCGAAGCGATCCCGGGGCGCGAAGTCAAACCGACCCGGCTGGAGACTCCGATCAAGAGCGCACCGGCGGGCGGCTGAAGCGGAACACGACAGATGTCGAAGTTCTTCATCGAGCGGCCGGTGCTGGCCAACGTGATGGCGATCGTGATCGTGCTGCTCGGCGTGGTCTGCATCTACATTCTGCCGGTCGCCGAATATCCGAATATCGTGCCGCCGACGATCCAGGTGACGACCAACTATCCCGGTTCGAGCGCCGCGACGGTGGCGAACACGGTCGGGGTGCCAATCGAGCAGCAGGTCAACGGCGTCGAAGGATCGATCTACCTCGATTCGACCAGCGGCAGCGACGGCAGCTACACGCTGACGATCACGTTCGCCGTCGGCACCAATCTCGATACATCGCTGGCGCTGGTGCAGAACGCGGTCAACAGCGCGATTTCGCAACTGCCGTCGCCGGTGCAGGCACAGGGCGTCAACGTCAAGAAAGTTACAACCAATATTCTGCTGATGGAGAGCCTGTACTCGGACGACAACCGCTTCTCCGGCACCTATCTGAGCAATTACGCGACGATCAATTTGCAAAATCCAATCGCGCGATTGCCGGGAATCGGCCAGGTGAAGGTGCTGGGTGCGGGCGCGTACAGCATGCGCATCTGGCTCGATCCCGACAAGCTCAAGGCGTTCGGGCTGACGGTGCTGGACGTGCAGCAGGCGATTGAGAATCAGAACGCGCAGGTGGCGTCCGGGCAGATCGGCGGGCCGCCGGTGCCGTCGAACCAGGTGTTTCAATTCACCGTCAACACGCTGGGACGGCTGTCGAGCGTCAAGGAATTCGAGAACATCATAGTGAAGAGCCGGTCGGGGTCTCCGTCGCAGTCTCAGAATACTTCGCAGGCGCAGCAGGCGGCCTCGATCGTGCGGGTCAAGGACGTCGCCAAGGTCGAGCTGAGCGAGCAGCAGTTCACGATTTTCTCGAACCTGAGCGGAAAGAAGGCGGGGCACATCTGCGTTTATGCGCTGCCGGGCGCGAACTCGCTGCAGGTGGCGGCCGAAGTTCGCGCGCTGATGGCCAAGATGAGCAAATCTTTTCCGCAGGGGCTCAAGTACAGTTCGCTCTACGACACGACGGTCTTCATCGAGCAGGCGATCCACGCGGTCTACGTGACGCTGGGAATCGCCGGCGTGCTGGTGCTGATCGTGATCCTGGCGTTCCTGCAGAATTTCCGCGCGATGCTGGTGCCGGCGACCACGGTGCCGGTGACGATAATCGGCGCCTTCGCGGCGATGGCGCTGCTTGGATTCACCGTCAACCTGATGACGCTGTTTGCGCTGATACTCGCCATCGGAATCGTGGTTGATGACGCGATCGTGATTGTCGAGAACTGCTCGCATTATATCGAGCAGGGGCTGACGCCGAAGGACGCGGCGATCAAGGCGATGGGCGAGCTGACCGGGCCGGTGCTCGGGATCACGCTGGTGTTGATTTCAGTGTTTCTGCCTGCGTCGTTTCTGCCGGGGATAACGGGTCAGATGTTCCGGCAATTCGCGCTGGTGATCGCGGCGACCGCGGTGATCAGTGCGGCCAATGCGCTGACGCTCAAGCCGACCCAATGCGCGCAATACCTGCGGCCGCGGCCCAAGGACAAGCCGCTCAACCGCTTTTCGACCGAGTTCAATCGCGGCTTCGATGCGGTGCAGGTGCGTTATATCGCGCTGGTCGATTGGATGGCGCATCGGCCGCTGAAGGTGATTGCCGGATTCTTTGCGGCGATCGCGATCGCCGTGATTGCGCTCTCGGTTTATCCGTCGGCGATGCTGCCGCTGGAGGATCAGGGTTACTGCATCGTCTCGGCCGAGCTTCCCGAAGGCTCGGCGCAGCCGCGGGTGCGCGAGGTTTCGGCCAGCGTCGACGCCGTGCTGAAGCAGAGTCCCGGTGTCAAGGGATGGGTTACGATCGGCGGATTCTCGGTGCTCGACACGGCGAACCTGTCCAACGTCCTGACCGTGTTTGTGATTTACGATGATTGGGACAAGCGGCCCGCCGGGCTCACGCAGGAGAAAATTATCGGCGGATTGCAGGAGCGGTTCAAAGCGATTCGCAAGGCGACGTTCGCCGTGATGCCGCCGTCGCCGATACCGGGGCTGGGCAGCGCATTCGGCTTCCAGATGGTGGTCGAGGACCGCGGCAGCAGCGGGCTGGGCGAGCTGCAGAAGGCCGTCCTCGACGTGCTGGGAAAGGCGCACGGCCAGAAGGGGTTCCTGCGCGCCGGATTCACCACCTTCAGCAACAACAGCCCGCAGCTATACCTGGATATCGACCGCACGATGGCGGAGTCGCTGGGAGTCTCGCTCAACGACGTCTTCTCGACGCTGCAGACCTACCTGGGATCGAGCTACGTGAACCAGTTCAACAAGTTCAACCAGAGCCTGCAGGTTCGAGTGCAGGCGCAAGCCGACTACAGGCGCCAGCTCAGAGATATCGCGAATCTCAACGTGTCGAACCGCTTCGGACAGATGGTGCCCCTTGGCGCGTTGGTCCAGTTCAAGCATATCCTCGGGTCGGAACTGGTCACGCGCTACAACCTCTATCCGTCGGCAATCATCACGGGAGTGCCGACGATCAAATACAGCTCGGGTCAGGCGCTCGACCTGATGGAGCAGATTGCCGGCGAAACGCTGCCGAACGGAATGAACTACGAATGGACCGGGCTTTCCTACCAGGAGAAGCAGGTCGGCAGCCAGATCTATTTCATATTCGCGCTGTCGATCACGCTCGTTTACCTCGTGCTGGCGGCGCAATACGAAAGCTGGACCGATCCGATAGCGGTGATCCTGGTGGTGCCGACGGCCCTGATCGGAATCATCACGGCGGTTGCGCTCCGTCGCTTCCCGGTTGATTTGTATACACAGATCGGACTGGTGTTGATGATATCGTTGGCGGCCAAGAACGCGATTCTTATCGTCGAATTCGCGCGACAGCTGACCGAAGACGGGATGGGCACTGTCGAAGCGGCGGTGGAAGCGACGCGCCGGAGGTTTCGGCCAATCCTGATGACCTCGATCGCGTTCATCCTCGGCGTGGTGCCGCTGCTGACTGCCAGCGGGGCGGGCGCCGCGAGCCAGCAATCGCTCGGCACGGTGGTTTTCGGCGGGATGCTGGCTTCGACGCTGCTCGCGATCCCATTCGTGCCGGTGTTCTTCATCGCGGTACGGGAACTGACGGGAAGATCGGTCGAGGCGAAAGGCGTGGCAGCGCCGGCCGACTAGCCGGATGCGACTAACATTCGCTGTTCTTACAAGACATTCGCCCGGCAGGTCGTACGGCCGCGCGATAGCATGGTTGGTGTGCCTAACTCTCTTGATTGTGGGCTGTTCAAGTTCCCGGCAGACGACCACGTCTGAGGCAGCAGTTCCGATATCTACAAGCGCAGTTAGTACCGACCCACAAGTCAACGCGATTCTTGAACAATCGTGTTACCAGTGCCATTCGACCGGAGGAAGCGCACCATGGTACGCGGCCGTTTCGCCAACCTACCTGGCCGCCAACTCGGCGCGCGGGGTTCTTAATTTTTCTGATTGGCAGACTTACGATACGCCGAGAAAAGCGGAAGCTCTGAAAGAGATCGCACACTCTGTCAGCGTCGGTTCGATGCCGCCGGGAGATTTCACGGCGCTCGATCACTCGGCACGCCTAGGCGATGACCAGAAGCAGGTGCTCCTTAATTGGGCCTGGCTGCCTGCATTGCCCGCGCATTGAGTGGGCCGGCCTGCGCGGACGAAGCCGGGGCGGACTGATCGATTCACCTCGATCGGCATTTGCGGCGGATAGTCTCACTAGCTAGGGTGAGTCTCCACTGTGCCCGCACCAGTTCAGCCCGAAGTGATCGATACTGTGCCGGAATATCCCGCATCTCTGCATCGGGCGCCGGTTTATTCCCGGACATTCTGGATCGTCTTCTCCGCCCAGTTTGCCCTCAACATGGTGATGAACTCGTTCGTGATGTTTCCGGTCGAACTGGCGCGGATGGGGGCCAGCGCTACGGTGATCGGAATCGTGGTGAGCATCGGATGGATGGCGGCATTATTGGCGCGGCCGGCGTGCGGTGTGGCGATCGATCGTTACGGCCGCCGATCTATTGCGCTGGTCTTTCTCCTCCTCGACGCGGCCGCGACCCTGGCTTACATACCCCTTCAGTCGGTGGGCCTTCCGATGTACTCCGTGCGCGCGATCCACGGCGCCGTCGACGGTGTCGCGCGCGTGGCTCTGTTCGCCATGGTGTATGACGTCCTGCCCGAGGCCGGTCGCGGCCAGGCGATGGCAACCTTCAGCCTTTGCGGCCAGATTACCGCTGGGATCGCGCCCATCGCCGCCGAAGAGGTTATCCGCCTGTCCGGGTTTGAGCTCTTCTTCATGTTAGCCGCAGTCTTATGCATAGTCTCGGCGCTCTTCGTGTTCTTTCTGCCTGCGGACCATCAAGTTCCCGCCACTGGCGGAACCCCGTCGCTGTCGGCATCGGCGCCTGCCTATCGATCGATTCTGACCGACCACACGCTCAGTCCCTTGTGGATCGTGACGCTGTTGTTTGCGTTTGGAATTTCGTCGCGGCTTAGTTTCATTACCCCGTTCGCCTATGAGCGCGGCGTCGCCCGCATCGGCATCTATTTCCTCATCTATAGCGTGGTGGCGGTGTCGCTCCGAATCTTCGGCGCGCGCGTTATAGATAGAGTTGGATTCAGCCGGATGCTGCTGCCGTCGATGCTGGCGTTGGCCGCCGGGCTCGCCTTGATAGCCCGGCTCGGCTCGCCGGGAATGCTTGAGCTCGCCGCTCTTTTGGGCGGGATCGGTCACGGCTATCTCTACCCAGCCCTGAGTGCGCTCATTATCGAAAGAACGCCGATCAATGCCATAGGCCGCGCGTCGAGCATCTACACTTCGTTGTACGACTTCGGCTACATGACCGGTCCGTACCTGCTGGGCGCAATCGCAACCGGCTTCGGCTATCCCGCGATGTTCATAGTTTCGGGCGCGATGCTTCTGGCGGGAGCGATTTTCTACCTCTTATTCGAGCCGGTCTTGGATAACGCCGGAATCTCCGCTTAAAAAGAAGAGAATCAGTGCGATCGTTAAGAAATAGAGTGAAAGCAATCTCGATTGGCCGCGTATCGTTCCTGGCCTTGCTCGCGACCCTATGGCTGACAGCCGCTATTGTGAGAGTCGCACAGGCTCAGACCGCGCTGACCGCTGAAGAGAAACTCGAGCAGGACTTCACCGACCCGCTCACAACTCTCCCGCAGTTGCTGGTGCGCGATAGTTATTCGCCGGCCACCTACGGAACGCACGTTCAAACCAATCAAGCGATCATAAGACCCATAATCCCCCGCATCCCTGCCAGCACGCTGCTTCCCTTCATCCAGTTGGTCCGGCCGACCTTGGCCGTGGTGACTGTCCCCAGCTCGAGAGGCGGAAGCCGGACTGAGTTCGGCGATATGTCGCTGTTCGATATCGCTGTTTTGCCTTGGCCCCGGCGCGAATCCGGATTCTTGATAGGTATCGGACCGACATTTGTGTTTCCGACGGCAACTTCCACGAGCGCCGGTCAGGGTGCATGGCAGGCAGGCCCGGCCTTTGGCGCCATTTACAAAGGTATTCCAGGCCTGCTGATAGGGGTTATTGGTCAAAATCCGGTGTCCTTTGCGTACACCTCGCCTGCCCGCCCGCCATTAAACACTCTCCAAGTGCAACCCGTCCTGGCTCTACATCTGTTTGGCAAGTGGTACCTAAGATCCGCGGAAGCTAACTGGATGATGGGCTGGCGCCGCCATAACCCTACGACAATACCGCTAAGCCTGGGCATCGGCAGAACGATTGTCCGCTCAGGGCTGCCACCGATGAGCCTCTTCGTCACCGGACAATGGTTGGCCTATCGGCAATTCGCTCCGATCGCGCCTCAGACGACGGTAAACTTTGGATTGACAGTCGCCTTCCCCGGGTTGAGAGAGTGGTAAACGAATTCGGGTACACCTCGGGAAAGAATTGTCGATCCG
>JBOHWI010000216.1:0-2938 GCA_050736675.1 Binatus sp. (SeqCode) | reverse complement strand
GGGTCACTATCCCCAGATATCCTTCCACCATGGCTTCGGCTGCGACTCCGGCGGCAGCCCCGCTTTCTTGATCACGTCCTCGAGGTTCCAGCCCGTCAGATCCGCGAGCGTTTCCGCCTCGTGCCCTCGGCGCTTGTTCAACTCGTCGAAATAATTCTTCGCCGCTTCGCATGCAGTCGGCGATCCGTCCCACGCACGATGCATCACGTAGCGCGCCTGGAAGTTTTCCTGATCCTGCGTCTCCTGGAAGATCAGGTCCTCCGGAAATGTGTCCGCGCTGTAGCGGACGTGCAGCCGCGTGAGCATCACCGGCATCGGACCGCCGCCGGGCTGCGGATATGGCATGACTAATCCGGGACGAAATCGCGGCGCGCCGCCCGCGTTGTCGTCGAGCCAGAACACCCCGAGGCTCTTCAACTCCTCGCGCGACAGCGGCGGTCCCGCGCACGGATCGCACCATCCCATGTTCCACACGTACTCGGTGAACACGGCGCGCATGTCGTTGCGCTTGACCTGCTCGTCGAACATCGCCTTGTAGAAGTCGCCGAACTCGCCGCGCACGTATTCGGGAATGTCCATGCCGGTCGGCAGTTTCACCGTGCGATAGTTGGTGGTCTCGACGCGGCCGTTTTCGGTGAGCACGTAAACGACGAGATCCTGCGGTCCCTGCGAGTTAATCATCCCTAGGCGAATCGGCAGCATGAACCTGGGCGACTCAAAGGCGAACTGCAGCGGGCGGAGATACGTCAGCCCGGTGCGCCTATGCTCGGTCAGATTGACCTTGGCGACGAAGAACTTCATGTCGTTGCGTATATACGGCTCGAGTGCGCGAGCCGCTCCGAGCGGAATCTTGTAACCGCTTTGCTGCAGCCAGGTTTCCAGCCCCGAAGATTCCTTCGCCGACAGAATCACGATGTCGTATTCGCCGACGGTGTACTCAGCCTCGACTGTGACGCCGAGCGCCTTGGCCTCGGCCTGGCTTGGCGCAGCGTTCAACGTATGCCTTTCCATCGCCCCGGCTGCTCCCATAGCCATCGGCATCATCAACTGGCAGGGATCCGGGTCGATATACTCGACCAGCCGCGGCGAGCTGTATGCTTCGATCTTCTTGAACAGTTCGCGATCGCCGATATGCACCTGCCCCTTTTGCAGCACGACCGGCACCGGCACCACCATCGCGAACTCCGACGGCTCGCCCTGGTAGTCGTTCATCAGGCTGATGACGGTCTTGTCGTCATGATGCGCCATCACGACTTGCGACGCGTGATTCACCAAGGCGTCATCGGCCTTGCCGACGTAGAAGCCGCAGAAGGCACGCGCATCACGCGGCTCGCCGAGAATCAACGCGGCGATCGCCAGTGTTGAGAGAAGCAGGATGCGATGTAGATATTGAAACAACATGGGCACCTCCATTTTGCGTCCATTCGAATTTGCGCGCGGGCCAAATCGCGTCCCACAGCGGAACGCATGGCGCCGCGATAAACAAAGCCCAGATCAGTCCGTTGTTGTGGTAGAACCCGACCTGCCACGCGTACGCGATAGCGGCGACGACCGCGGCGTGCGCGATTCTGCCGCGCCGGTCGTTGGGGCCGGTCATCGGATCCGAAATCATGAAGAACGCAAACAGCAACAGCGCGCCACTCTCGAACTGATGCGTCCACACCGCCCAACGCTGACCCAGATATTCGATGCGAAGAGCGAGCACGCCGAGATAGAACGCGAGAAACGTCCAACTGATATCGCCGCGCCGCGCGCGATTCGTCACCAGCGCGCCGAGCATCATCACCCAGCCCGCGATGGCAACATCCTGACCCCACTGACCCGGCGATACCCACGTGCCGGGAAGAAAGACGATCGCGAAGATGATGCCGAAGGTGGCGGGATTGAATAGATGCTTGCCGCGAAATCCGAAAATCGACTTCGAGAAGATCGCCGCGGCCGCCGCAATCGGATGCGCGAGCAGGTTATCGGCCCGCAACAGCAGCGAGAGAGCGAAGCATGTGATGACGGCGCTGCGCAATGTGCGCGGCTTCGACGGAGTAAGCGTCCAGCACGCGGCCTGCGTCAGCAGGCCGGCGGCAAAGGTCAGCACAACCTGCTCGGGACGGATGCTAAAGTCTCGGAAGCACGCCCCCGCGGCGAGCAGGACGCCCAGCGAAAAAATCTGAAACAGCCGAGGATCGGCAAACGAACCGGCCAATCGCCTGATCTTCGAGCTGAATGCGTCCATCGAGTCGTCCCTCTCGACTCTCTGAACGCGCCCGCCGAATTTTCTTGCAGGCGTTTGTTTGAAGAAGGGCAGCGCAGTGGCTGCGGCGAGGTCCGCTTCCTACCTCGCCCGTTACTTCACGGGAGAGGCGGCCGGCCGCATCGCGGCCGGCGGTGAGGGTTCTGCGAATTCGTCGCAGCGCCTGGCTGGGCGCCTCTGACTTCGATTGAATCGCAAAACCCTCACCTAACCTCTCCCGTGAAGTAACGGGCAAGGGATTTGAACGGCTATTTCCCGCGCCGACGTTTAGGAGGCGGGTTGTACACGTGCAGGAACGAAAACGCGGCAATCGTCAGTGCGTGCATCACTTTGCCCGACGCGATCAGGCCGCGAATTTCGCGCATCGGCACCAGCACGACCTCGGTCTCTTCGTCGCCGAGCGATACTACCCGCTCGACCTGTCGGACATTCTCGGCAAGGAACGAAAAACAGATGTTGCCCTGGATAGCGGGATTCGGATGCACCTTGCCGAGCTCGACGATCGCGTCGGAGTCGAAGCCGGTCTCCTCGATCATCTCGCGCCGTGCGGCATGCATCGGCGACGGATCCTCTGGATCGACCATCCCGCCCGGCACCTCTAGCGTAAATTCAGAAATGCCATGACGCCATTGGCGAATCATCACGACGTCGCCGTTGCTCACGATCGGAATGATATTCACCCAGTTGTGA
>JBOHWI010000215.1:0-4703 GCA_050736675.1 Binatus sp. (SeqCode) | reverse complement strand
CTATCCAATACAGTTGCTCACCTTCATCCTCTCCCTCACAGGGCGAGGGGGAGAAAGCCGGACCCGAATCGCACTTAACAGCAAGGTGCAGAGCCTGGCCTGAGCGAAGTCGAAGGAGGTTACCCCTGCCGAGAGGGACGTGTGGAACCCACGCTGGGTTCCACCTTCAATTCGTCACCAATCCAACTCGTTCGGATACGGCCTCGAGGCCTTCGAATGCTTGCGCTCTGTCAGCGCGTCCTCGATTCGCTGCTTCTCGCGCGCTTTTCTTCGATTGTATTTTTTCATTCCGGCGGCCATCTCGTCGTTCGCCATCTTTCTGTATTTGATCGGATCGAACGGAACTAGCGGCTTCAGCTCGGTTCGCATGTTCGTGGACGGGAATAGCGCGCGGTTGCGTTCGATCTCGTTCATTGCCCAGTCGCACCAGCGGATGTTTTCTTCCATCCAGTCGATTCCGCGCCGCAGTGTGAACATCGAGAACATCGCGTTCACGTCGCGATAGCCCTTGCCGTCGGCGAAGTAGTCTCCCTCGATCGTCCGGTAGCGCTTCAGATGTATCGTCCATTCCTGTCGCTCTTCCTTGAGCACCGCGATCGCGCCGTCGGGCCCCAGATGGCCCAGGAAGCGGCAGCGCAACAGCGGCGGATGCTTCAGGTTGATTCCCTCGAACGGACTTTCGAGCCATTCGATCAGTAGCCGCTCGCCCGACGGCGTGATCGTGTACGACCGCTTGTTGGGGAACTTGCGCTGCACGACGTTGCGCCGCTTGATCAGCCCGAAGTCCTCCATCCGCTCGAGCGTCGGATAGATCTGCGTCGGATGCGCATGCCAGTAATGCGTCATCGACAGGTCGAAGATCTTCATGATGTCGTAGCCGGACACGCCCGGCACTTCCGCGATCAATCCGAGCAGCGCGAGCTCGAGCGAGGCTTTCTTGTAAGGCCGAAACTTCGTGAAGCCTCCCCGCTCGATCGGATCTTCGCGCACCGGCTGCGCCGCGCGCGACGATGCGCCATCCTTTAACTGAGGCGCGACGCTGACGCGATGCTGGTTCGCGACCGGTTTCTTCATCGCGTGGGCACCCAGTTGCCGTGAAAGCCCCACGGCACGCGATGCTGCAACTTGACTCTCGCGACCGGTGCGCCCCCAAAGTTTTGCGCATCGAGCACGACCATCTCGCTGCGATCGCGCGCCGCGTCGTACCACACCGCGAGCACCCAGCCGTCGTCCTCGGATGACTTCGCGTTGCGCGGCACGAATACCGGCTCTCCGGGAGCGAAATTCTTCCCAAGATCGTGGACTTCGAGCTTGCCGGTCTGATAGTCGCGCTTGAGCAGAGCCTTCCACGTTTCGCTTTCAGGCGATCCGGGATTACCGCCCGCGAAGTACCCGAAGCGATGTTTGCGGCCGGCCAGGCGCTCGTCGACGCGCGGAAATTCGTTGGAGACGTCGTCGATCTGACGCTGGCGCATCGAGCCGTCCTTCAAATTCAGCTCCCATCGCCAGGCCAGCGGCGGCTTGCCGCCGAATGAAGTTCCGGTCATGTCGAGCGATTCCATTCGGCATCCATCGACAATCAGTGACCCGTTCTCCGCGTACGCATTGAGGAAGTGAAACACAAAGAACGCCTCGTCCTGGAACCACTTCACGTCGCCGGACTTGCGGTTCATCACGCCGATCTTTGTGCCGTGCTGCGGCTCCCAGTTGAACAGCGGTTTCCCCGCCGCCGCATTCTCGAAATGAAAGACGGACGGACAGACGAAGAAGATCGCGTAATCGTCGGTCGCGATGAAGTCGTGCATCATCACCGGCAGCCCGCTATCGATCGGTCGCGACTCGATGAGCTTGCCGTCGCGGTCAGCGCGATACCACGTCGCGTACGGCGGGAACGGCTGGTAGCCGAAGAACAGCAAATCGCCGTTGCGCGGATCGAACTTCGGATGGGCGGTGACGGGGCCGGTCAGCTTGCCGCCGAAATCGAAGAGCCCGACCGTCTCGAGTGTCACCGGCTTGAGCTCGTGCGGCGACCCAGCTTCGAACAGCGCGAGCAGGCGATCGGCATATCCAATGATGTTGGTGTTCGCGGCATTCTTGAGCGGCGGCAGTTCCGGCGATGGCTCGCGCACCTTGCCGATCAAGCCGCCGAACAGCGCGCGCCCCTGCTTCATCTCGGCCTTGAGGCCGTCGGGTGCGGACGTAGCGATTGCGATAAGCGGCGCGGCCGTCGCGCAGGATGAAGGCATGCACCATACCGTCGCCGTCGAACCAATGGTAGCGGCCGAGCGGCTTGAAGTGCGGGTTGGGCCCGACCCGGTAGAGTGCGCCGTTGAGCTCGCGCGGCAGCTCGCCTTCGATCTCGAGGTCGAACGCGTCGCCCTCTTCGCGCCACGGCGCATAATTGCCGTTGAGGAATGGATTGTCTGAGTCGTACATAACGTCTTTGACCTCCAAATATTAGAGAATCAGACTATTCCATTCTTTTAATAGAACGTCAAGGTTTCGGGAGCGACCCGATGCAAGCTGATCGCTGCGTTGCCAACGAATGCGCACCGACCTACGATCGGGCTTGATGCTTCTCGATGCTTTCGTCTTCTTGGCCGGTCTGTTTGCGTGGACATTGGTCGAGTACGTCATTCACGGCTTGCTCGGCCATGCCCGTCGGACGTTCGTGACGCCGCTTCACAACGTACACCATCGCGATCCGCGCGCGGTGTTTGCTCTGGGGGCGTGGATTCCGACGGCGGTGGCGCTGGGCGGTGCGTGGTGGATGTTTGGTTTGGCGCCCGGTGTGATCTTTTATGCCGGAATCGTTTGCGGGTTCGCCGCGTACGAGTATGTTCACTACCGGATTCACTTCGCCGAGCCTTCGTGCGCGATCGAAGAACGCCTGCGCGCGCGGCATCTGGCGCATCACATGAGCGAGCCGGACGCGATTTTCGGCGTGACGACTCGGCTTTGGGACGTGTTGTTCGACACGGAGCCCGCACCGGAGCGGATGCGCGAGTTGGCGGCAGCGGGTGCGCGGGTCGCGCCGCTCGGCGGCCGCAGCAATCTTGGCGCGAAGATCCGCAGTGGTATCGCTGCACCCTGACCGGTTGACTCATACCTCAAGTCGAGCTATTGACTCGACAGGTATGCACGAGGTGTCGGTGTCATCGGGGCTGAACGGAACGCAGAGCTATCGCTCCGGCGCGCGTCTTTTTCCGGCCAAGTCCGTGCTGGAATTCAGCAAGACGCCGCCGCGGATGGACGTCAAGTTCCCGATCCTGGGATTCCTGATGGAGGCGGAGGCGACCGGCTACGATTTGAAGCAGCGTTTTCAGGACCCGGTCGGGTTTTTTTACCGCGTGAGCGACGGCTCGATTTATCCGGCACTCAAGAAGATGGCACGCGACGGGCTGGTTACGCTGCGCACGGAACGGCGCGGGCGCCGCGCGCGCAAGGTGTATGCGATCACGCCGCGCGGGCGGGCGCATTTCATGCGGATGCTGCGCGCGCCCGCACAGCCGCTGTTCGTGTTCGACGAGTCGCAGGTGAAGACCTATTTCGCCGACCGCGAGCCGGAAATTGCGCTCGAACATATGGACCGATCGCGCCGCGACGACGAAGCGCGCACCGCCATCCTGGCCGAGCTGGTGACGCAGATGCGGCGGGCGGGTGCGAGCCCGGTGCGCAGAATGATCGTCGAGTTGGGCTGCGAGATCGTTGACGCCAAGGCGCGCGTGCTGGCGAGGCTTTGCTCGCAGTTAAGGCGTGAAATACAAATGAGGCGACGGACGCGATCGCGGCTTAAACAATCCCGCGTCACCGCGGCGGGCAAGTGACCCGAGAGATCGGGTTTCAAAAGGCAGGAAGTCATGGACGAAAAGTTTGCTATCGATCTCGAACATGTGACCCGAATCTACAAGCGCGACGAGTTCGAGGTCCGCGCACTCGACGACGTGACCGTGCAGATCCCGCCCGCGCGTTTCGTCGCGATCATGGGACCGTCGGGCTCGGGCAAAACCACGATGCTCAACCTGATTGCGGGAATCGACCACGCGACCAGCGGCCGCGTCGCGGTCGGCGGCGAGGAAATCACCGGCATGAAAGAGCGCGACCTGGCCGGCTGGCGCGCGCGCCATATCGGGCTGGTGTTCCAGTTCTACAACCTCATTCCGGTGCTGACGGCGTTCGAGAATGTCGAGTTGCCGCTGTTGTTGACCCATTTGAGCAAGGCCGAGCGGCGCGAGCATGTCGAGACGGCGCTCAAGGTCGTGGGACTGGCGGACCGGATGGACCACTATCCGCGACAGTTGTCGGGCGGGCAGGAGCAGCGCGTGGCGATCGCACGCGCGATCGTCGCCGATCCTACGATCATTGTGGCCGACGAGCCGACCGGGGATCTCGACGCGAAGTCGGCCGAGGAAATATTAGGCTTGCTGGTGGATATGAATCGGCAGTTTCACAAGACGATCGTGATGGTGACGCACGACCCGCGCGCCGAGCGCTACGTCGATACGGTTTATCGGCTCGACAAGGGCGTGCTGGCCGGAGTTGAGCCGGGAAAGCGCGGAGCGCCGGCAGAGGCGGCCGCGCATGCGTGATGACGCGAAGAACCTGACCCCTAACCCCTTCCCGCGCGGGAAGGGGGACCGGATTTCGGGAGTTGGCGGCGAGGCACGAGAATGTTGCTTGATTCGCAGAGCCCTCACCTAACC
>JBOHWI010000214.1:0-2951 GCA_050736675.1 Binatus sp. (SeqCode) | reverse complement strand
GCGGTGCTCCGTGCGGATCGACTTCAACGCGGCTTCGCGCGTTTGTTCAAATTCGCGCTCGAGCCACGGCGCGATTCGCTCGATCAGTGCTTCAGGAGAATCCGAAGTGGGCGGCAACGCGATTGCGATGCGGAATTTGAGCGCGACCTTCTCGATTCCATCGGCGCGCTCGAGGCTTAGCGTCAGCACGACCGAGTCGGCGGTGCGCTCCAGCGGACGAGCGCTCACGATCGAGTAGATGCCGCGGCCGGTTTTCAACGAGGATTAGGCGGCGCGCGAGGAACCGCTGCCGGAGCGTATGCGGCCGGTGCCGCTCTCCCAGAACAACACCACCGGGCCCGCGATATAGATCGACGAATAGGTGCCGGTGATGAATCCGATCAGCAGCGTGAATGCCGACGGGCGCAGGATCGGCCCGCCGAATGCCAGCAGCGAGAGCAGCACGACGATGGCGGTGCCCGAAGTCAGGATGGTGCGCGAGAGCGTCTCGTTGATGGCGCGGTTCATGATCGTCGCGATCGGCTCGCGTCGGCGCTTGGCCGAATCCTCGCGGATGCGATCTGACACGATGATCGTGTCATGCACCGAATAACCGATCACAGTCAGCACTGCTGCGAGCGTGGTTAAATCGAACTGGTACTGGGAGATGACGAGCGCGCACATCACGACCAGCACGTCGTGGATGAGCGCGATGACGGCGCCCGCTCCGAAACTCCAGCTCACGTGGCGGAACTGGATCGCGATATACACGCCCATGAAAATGGTGGCGATGATAACCGCGGCGAAGCCCTTGCGGCGCAAGTCGCTGCCGACCTTGGCGCCGACGCTCTCGACCCGCACCACCTTCGCGACGCCGGGGCCGTAGGTTTTGTCGAGTGCGGCTTCGAGCTTGGGCCCGATGCTGCCGATATTCTTCAGCGCTTCGAAGCGGGCCAGGAACGACTGCCCGGACTTGCCGAAGTCCTGGACCGTGACCTCGCCGAGGTCGAGCGGCGCCAGGGCTTTGCGGATCGCGTCGCCGTTAGTGATGGTGGTGAACTCGATTTGTGCGACGCTGCCGCCGACGAAATCGACGCCGTAGTTGAGACCCTTGGTGAACAGCAGCACGATCGCGGCAATATTGATGAAGGTCGACAGCGCGACGAAGAAATAGCGCTTGCCGACGAAATCGAGATTGATGTCGGGACGGATTAGCTGTAGAGACATCGGCCCTGTTTAGCTTTTCGTTGCCATACGCACAAGTATGGTGGTCAACTCGCGGCGGCGCGCTTGCGCTTCGATCGGGTTGGCCGGCGCGACGATCCGCCGCCTTCCTTGACGGCAGCCGCGTTGGCGGCCGCAGCCTTGGCCTTGGCGCATGCCACGCACAGATTGTTCTGATTGGTTGGGTCTTCGCTGAGACCGTCGTCGAGCGAGTGACAGACTTTCAGGCATGAGCCGCAGATGAAATAGATCCCCTCGATCGTTTTGTTGATTCGTTCGCGGTTCAGGATTCTTCCGCGCAGCTTCTCGATGCGGATGCCGAGGAGCTCGCCGTACTGGCGCTTGATTTTTCGGCGGCCGGCCTCGTCCTTGGGAAGGTCGGCATCTTCTTCCGCCTCGTCCGCCATGTCGCCGAACGACGCGTACTTGTCGCGCTTGGAGGTCTTGCTCTTGCGGGCTCTGCCCATCGCGTGGATTCCCCCCGCCTGCCTAGCGCGTGCGTCCGACGAAGCCGCAGGCCTTCTCGCAGACGAGGTAGAAGCCCTTGCGCCCGAAGCCGGCGAACTTGGTCACCTTGCTCTCGGCGCCGCAACTGGGACAGGTGTGTTTTTGCTGGAGACCCGCGTTTTTCTCGGCGGTCTTTGCTTTTTTTTCTGCCATGACGTGAATCGCTCTCGAATTGGATTAACGGCCTGCGGATTTGTACCTGGAAATCGGATCGATGTTTACGCAAAACGACCCGGCCACTGGATGATACCATCTGGCCGGGTGCATTCTCAAAGGTAAGGTCGCAAGGACGCGTAGTCAATAGCAGAGATCACCTCTGCTTGCCCGCGCGTGCGGTGCGTGCAAGCGTTGAATCACTTTGGACTCGCGCCTGAAAGAAAACGACGCCGTAATTTTTATCGATCGCAAGGGCCGCCGCTACCTGAAGATGCTGCGGGCGGGCAAGAAGATTCTCATCCGCGGCGAGCTGCGCGCCGACGATTTGTTCGGGGTCGAGGAGGGATCGCGCGTCAAATTTTCGACCGGCGAAGCATTGCTGGTGTTGCGGCCGACGTACGCCGACCTGATCCCGCATCTGCCGCGCGCGTCGCAGGTGATTTATCCCAAGGACACCGGGCCGCTGCTGATTTGGGGCGACGTGTTTCCCAGCGCGACCGTGATTGAAGGCGGCACGGGCGCCGGTGCGCTCACGATTGCGCTGCTCAGGGCGGTCGGGCCGGCGGGCCGGGTCATCTCGTACGAACTGCGCGAGGATTTCGCCGACGCCGCGCGCAAGAATGTGGCCGCATTCTTCGGCGACGCGCCCAACTGGACAATCAAGGTACGCGACCTCTACGCGGGCTTCGATGAAACCGGGGTCGATCGGATGTTCCTCGATCTCGCGGAGCCGGGGCGCGCGCTCGCGGTCGCGGCGGCCGCGCTTCGGCCGGGCGCCGTGCTGGTCTGCTACGTGCCGACGGCGATGCAGCTCAAGGACACGGTCGAGGCGATTCAGGCGCGCAGCGACTTCGGCGAGATCGAAAGCTTCGAGACGCTGCTGCGTCACTGGCAGGTAAAGGGGATGAGCGTGCGGCCGCATTTCAGGATGATCGCGCATTCCGCGTTCATCATAGTGTCGCGCAAACTGGCCGCCGGCGCTGCGAATCCGCAAGCAACGTCGGCGGTCGCCGAAGATTCGGCCGAGTCCAACGATCTCGAAGTCGAGAAAGACGAGCCGCTGGACTAGCGCAGCAGCGTTGCGG
>JBOHWI010000213.1:0-3048 GCA_050736675.1 Binatus sp. (SeqCode) | reverse complement strand
GTTAGAAGGCGGGGACGCCGACCGGCGCACGGCTGCGGCGACGGCGTTGGCTTAGATGCTGGTTGCGTGGCGTGATCTTCAACCGCAAATGTGGCATCGCGATGCGCTGCTCGGCGTTGCGCCGGATCTCATGCTTCCACGCCACTATCCGGCACCGGAGCACACTGGAGTTGATCCCCAGCGCGTCGCATACGGTGTCGAAGCTGAAGGCGTGGCGGCTTGTCGCGCTGGCCGCGATCCATCGCTCGGCGTCGATAAAAAGCAGTCGCTTGCGCGTAATTCGCGACAGGACGCCCTGCTGATAGACGTTGATCGCGTCGGCCAGCAGAGCCAGCATCAGGCGCTGCTCGCCGGTCAGCCGATGGCCGCCGGAAAGGTCGAAATACTGGCTGGGCAGAATCTGGTTCAGGCCGACGAAGCGTTCGACCGCGATATCGGAAGCCAACTGGAAACCTTCAGACATTTTGCTCAAACCCGCCGGGGTGTTAGCGCCCTATTGGCCCTGATAACCATCGAGGCGCGCGATTGGTTCCCGTGGATGATCGGAATTTCCCGGCGCCTTGAAATACCCGAGGGGCGCGCCGATTATTCGTGCGCGGCTGACGGGGAAAGGGCCGGAACCTCAGGTCGAGAGTTGATGGACGAGCTCTATCAGCGCTGGATCCAGCGGGCGGCGTCGATTAACCACTTCGCCCAGCGGCACGAAGACGATTGCGCCCCGCTCCTCGCCGATGAGCGACGGCCCTGCTCCGTCGAGGATCGCCTTGACGGCGCCCGCGCCCATCCGGCTGGCGAGCAGCCGGTCCCTGGCCGTCGGTGCTCCGCCGCGCTGAACGTGGCCGAGCACTACCACGCGCGCCTGCATCCCAAGCCTGGCGGTAAGCGCCTCGGCGACCGGGATGACGCCTCCCGTGCGCGGACCCTCCGAGACCACCACGATGGTCGAGCGTTTGCCGCGGCGATGGCTGTCCTGCACCCGATCGCAGATGTCGTCCAGGCTGAAGGGAATTTCCGGGACGATGACGGCTTCGGCGCCGCCGCCCAGAGCGACCGCAATCGCGATGAAGCCCGAATCGCGGCCCATCACCTCGACGCAAAAAACTCGTTCGTAGGCGAATGCGGTGTCGCGGATGCGGTCGATGGCTTCGAGCGCGGTGTTGACCGCGGTGTCGAAGCCGATCGAGTAGTCCGTACCGGGGATGTCGTTATCGATCGACGCCGGAATCACGAAAACTGGAATCCCGGTCTCGGCGCCGAACACCGTCGCGCCAATCATCGAGCCCTCGCCGCCGACTACGATGAGCGCATCGATCTGGTGACGTTTCAAGTTGCGCGCTGCCAGGCCGCGGGCGGCCGGCGTGCGAAACTCCAGTGAGCGCGAAGTCTCCAGGAAGGTGCCGCCGCGCTGGATCATATTGGCGACGGAACGGCCGCTCAGCGGCTCGGCCAGGTCGCGGATGAGGCCCTCGTACCCGCGCCGGAAACCGATCACCTCCATGCCGGCGCCGGTCGCGCTGCGGACCACGGCGCGAATGGCAGCGTTCATGCCGGGAGCGTCGCCGCCGGCGGTGAGGATCGCAATCCGGCGCGGTCGCGAGTCGGTCAGGTCGGGAGTTTCGCTATTGCCGTTGCCGTCCATGAGAGGTGGAGCGACGCACATCGCCCCGCCTTCAAATCTAACGAGCGGGACGACCAGAACCAAATGGACGGGAGATCGGCCCCCGGGTTTACTCGAATCGCCGAACCCTCACTAACCTCTCACGTGGCATAACGGGCGAGGGATCAGAATCAGGGCATGCGGGTGGCTTCCAGGCGCAGAAGCGCGGCCTTGGCTTCGTCCTGGGCGTCGGAGACGATAGGGCCGGGGCTATCGGCCGCCTTTCGGTAGTAGTTGATGGCGGCGACTTTGTTGCCAAGCGCCTCGTAGGCACGCGCCACGTTGACCTTGGCCCTATCATCGTCAGGGCAGGCCAGCAGCGCATCCTGGTAGTATCCGAGCGCCTTGGAATAGTCGCCCGCGGCGAAGCGGTCGCCGCCACGCTGACTCGCGACCGTCTCCACATCTTTGTCGCAGCCGCCCTGAGGCGAGGTCGCGACTCCGGGTGTATAGCTTCGATTCTGATTGGCCTGCAGGGCTTCGAGCTCCTGCTGCTGATGCTCGAGCTGCTCCTGCTGCTGTTGAACCAGCTTGTTGGTCGCGGCGATTTCATCGCCCATGCATCCCGCGGCGATGAGAGCAAGGACGCCGAGCGCGAACGCGAGCGAGATTCGCCTTGCCCGTTTTGTCATGGATATGGAAATTGTGCTGGCGCTGGATTTGTGTAGCATCGACACCAATACTGGCGAATGTCGCCGCGGTGTCAATGCCGGGGGCCGAGCGCCGTGATCATCACAAACCAGACATGGAGAAACCCGTGACTCGAAACAGAATTGTCCTGACCAAGGTATCGTTGCTGTTCACGATCGCCGCACTGTCTGTCGCCACCACGCGCGCGGTAGTTGCCGCCGTTCACGCGCCGACGATGCCCGCCGAGCAGGCGCTCAAGCTCCTGCTCGAAGGGAATCAGCGTTTCGTCGCCGGCAAGCTCGAGCATCCCAACCAGACGCCGGAGCGGCGCGCCGAAGTGGCCAAGGGACAGCATCCGTTTGCCGCGGTGCTGGCGTGCTCGGATTCGCGCACGCCGCCTGAAATTATTTTCGACCGCGGCTTGGGCGACATCTTCACCGTGCGCGTCGCGGGCAACGTCGCCGACCAGGTCGTCATCGAGAGCCTCGACTACTCGGTCAAGCATCTCGGCGTGCGCGTGGTGATGGTGCTCGGACATCGCCGATGCGGCGCGGTGATCGCCGCGGTCGAAGGACACGAAGGCGCTGCGGATCAAGACGTCGGTCCGATGCTGCGCGAACTGCGGCCGGCGGTGGAAGCGTCGAAGGGCATGTCCGGCGATCCGGTCGAAAATGCGGTGCGCGAGAACGTAAAGCTGGTGATGAAAAATCTCGCGACTTCGCCGGAGCTCGAGGCGATGGTCAAATCGGGCGAGCTGAAGG
>JBOHWI010000212.1:0-10390 GCA_050736675.1 Binatus sp. (SeqCode) | reverse complement strand
CGACTATCTCGGCGTCGATGCCGGAGTTCTCGAGCGCTTCGGCGGCGCGTTCAAGGTCACCGACGGCCTGCTCGCGGTATACGGCGAAAAACGCGTCCGCGATACTCCCATATCGGAACTGACTATTGTCGGCGCGGGCATCGGCGCCGCGATGGGCGGGTTGAAGCCTGTAGTCGAACTAATGACTATCAACTTCGCGCCACTGGCTATGGATCAAATAGTCAATAGCGCCGCCAAAATACATTTTATGTTCGGCGGCAAGGCCACTGTGCCTATAGTCATTCGAGCGCCCCAAGGCGGAGGCCATCAGCTCGGCGCGCAGCACAGCCAGAGCCTCGAGGCGTATTTTCTCCATTCCCCCGGGCTGCGCGTGGTAATCCCGGCTACGCCCGCCGACGCCAAGGGCCTGCTGAAAACTGCGATCCGGCAGGTCGATCCCGTGATATTCCTCGAACACGAATCACTGTACGGCGTCAAAGGAGAAGTCCCCGAGGATCCCGAGTTCATGGTGCCGTTCGGCAAGGCAAATATAGTTCGCGAAGGTAAAGATGTGACCATAGTCACTTACTCGAAATGCGTATACGACGCGATCGCCGCCGCCGAAGCGCTCGAGAACTCCGGCATCGACGCCGAGATAGTCGACCTGCGCACGCTGAATCCGCTCGACATCGAAACTGTCATCGCATCGGTGAAGAAGACCGGGCGCGCCATCGTAGCTTACGAAGGATGGCGCACCGGCGGCGCCGGCGCCGAAATCGCCGCGCAGATTCACGAGGCCGCCTTTGATTCGTTGGACGCTCCCGTCGCGCGCGTAGCGGCACTCGATTCGCCGATGCCGTATAACAAGCATCTCGAGCATGCCTCGCTGCCGAGCGCGGGTGATATCGTCAAAGCGGCGGAGCAGTTGATCTAGCTTCCTTCGGGCGGACGACCATGAGCAACGAAATCACGATGCCCAAGCTTTCCGACACGATGGAGGAAGGCAAGATCCTTCGCTGGCTCAAGCATCCCGGCGACAAGATCGCACGCGGCGAGGCAATCGCGGAGGTCGAGACCGACAAGGCCGACATGGTGCTCGAATCGTTCGAAGAGGGCGTGCTCGACCAGATCAAATTGAATGAAGGCGAGAGCGCGCCGGTCGGCGCAGTGATCGCATTGATGAAATCCGCGGGAGCAAGAGATTCCAAACCGGATGCGAAACCCGCCGCAGCGGCAGCCACCTCCGAGCCGCCGAAGCCGATTGCGATAAAACCGAAAGCAGCCGACAAAAAGGAAACAGTAAAAAAGTCGATTTCACCGGCCGCCGTTGTTACCGACGGCTCCGGCGAGGATTTGCACGTGCATCCCGCGATGTCAGCAAACCCGTCCGCCGCGCCGACCGCGATCGCCGCTCCTCCGCCGCGCCCCGAACCGTCCGCTCACCCTGCTGACGCCGACGCGGGCGACGGCCACAAGCTGCGCGCCTCTCCTCTCGCGCGCCGCGCCGCCGAGGAAGCCGGCGTCGATCTCGCCCACGTCCGCGGCACCGGCCCGGAAGGCCGCGTGACCAAGCGCGACATCGACAACTTCATCCGCGAGCAGCAGCTCTTCAAATTCCGCCGCCTGGTGTCGCCGCGCGAGGGCGCGCCGGGCTCGCGCGAGGAACTGTCCGCCATGCGCAAGACCATCGCCAAGCGGATGGCCTTGTCCAAGCGCGAGATTCCGCACTTTTACGTCACCGTCGAAGTCGCGATGGAAGACGCGGTGCGGCTCAAGGACTCGCTCGAAGCGACTGAGATGTTCGAGGAGGCGATCACCTACAACGACATCATCGTGAAAGCCTGCGCGCTCGCACTCGGCCGCTACCCACGCATCAACGCGAGCTACGTGGACGACGGCATCGTCATCCATCCCAACATCAACATCGGCGTCGCCGTCGCGGTCGAGGACGGCTTGATCCTGCCGGTGATCCGCGAATGCGAGCGGCTGTCGCTCCTCGAAATCTCGCGCGCCGCGCATCGCCTCGTCGCCAAGTCGAGCCGCGGCGGTTTCACCTCGGACGAACTGTCGGGCGCGACGTTCTCGATTTCCAACATGGGCATGCTCGGCATCGAGCACTTCGCCGCCGTCATCGTCCCGCCGCAAGCCGCGATCCTTGCGGTGAGTGCTATCAAGGACCGCCCGGTAGTCCGTAACGGGCAGCTGGCCGTGGGCAAGACCATGATGATGACGGGATCGTTCGATCATCGCATCGTCGACGGCGTCGTCGCCGGCCGCTTCCTGCAGGAACTGAACCGCTTCCTCGAAAATCCGTCGAGCCTGCTGCTGTGAGCGACAAACTGATTCTGTACGACTTCCACGGCTCACCATGCGCTCGCCGGGTGCGAATCGTGATGCTCGAAAAGGGCCTCGAATGGGAACCCAGGCTCGTCGATCTCACGAAGATGGAACAGAAGCGCCCCGAGTATCTCGCGCTCAACCCCAACGGCCTGGTGCCGACGCTGGTCCACGGCGATCGCGTCATCTACGAGTCCAACGTCATCACCGAGTATCTCGACGCCGTGTTTCCCGAACCGCGCCTGTATCCCGCCAAGCCGTGGCTATGCGCGCGCGCCAAGATGTGGCAGGCGTTCGAGCTCGCGATGGCCAAAGAATACCGCCCACTCATGTATCTTCGTGTGATCGGACCGATTGATCGTCAGCGCCTCAAGGACGCGGTGATGGCCGACGTGCGCCGCTCCACCGACGATCCCGCGCACCTCGACTGGGTCAACCGCGTTTACGACGGTACCGCTGTGACGGAGGATGAAGCAGCGTTGCTGGCAAGTCAGCTCTACCGGCGCATCGATCATATTGAGCGCGAGCTGGTCGGCGAATTCCTGCTGGGCGATAACTTCTCGATCGCCGACATCTCCGTATATCCGCGTGTCGCGATGTATCCGATGGTGGGGCTGCAGCTTGATGCGGCGAAGTATCCGCGCACGACCCGCTGGATGTCCGCGATGGCGCGGCGCCCGTCCTTCAAGCGCAGCGAACGGGTGCGCCCGGGTTGAATGAGAACTCGCGCAGATCCCCTCGCGAGTCATACTTATCTCGCATTCCTTCTGGCGCGCCTATCGCTCGCATTCGTAGTACTATTCGCCGGCAGTTGCGCCACTCCCGTCGGAGTGGAACGTCTCGACGAGCAAGCGGCTCATCGCGAGCTCAATGCGAACTTCCTGTCCACCGGCAAACCTAGCGACTACTCGACGCAGATTCTGGAGCGCTCGGCCCTCACTGAGCGCTTCAAGACCGACCCACAAGCAGTCTTGGCCGAATTGAACTCCGGCCTCGGCAAGTCGGACGAGCGCGACCGCCTGTTCGCGCTCGGTGAGCTTTCTTTTGCCTATGCTGAGACCTCGGGCAATCAGTCCTACTACCTCGCATCGGCAGCGTATGCGTATGCCTTCCTGTTCCCGGCTGACTCCGCGAGCGCACTAGACCCGTATGACCCGCGTCTGCGACTCGCCGTCGACTTTTACAGTCGCGGCATCGCCTTGGGACTGGCTACAAAGGACGGAAAGGAAGTCGACCTTAGCGCTCGTCAATTGCCTTTGCCTTTTGGCTCGCTCAACCTGGACGTGGAGCCTGAAGGATTCAACTATGGCGGAAGTCATCTGACACAATTCGTGTCGCTCGCGGACCTGGAAGTGCGCGGGCTTCGGAACACCTATCGTAGAGCCGGCATAGGCGCCGCGCTCTCGGCGCGGGTCGAACCGTCGCCTGGCAGCACTGCGAGCAGATGGATACCGCCGAATGCGAAGGTGCCGGTCACGGCCTTCGTGCGCTTCGACGATCCGCGCCGCGCGATGAGCAACGGACGCCTCCACGGTACCGTCGAACTGTACGACGACGACAGAATGAGTGCCATACAAGTCGGGTCCTATACCGTACCGCTCGAGTCCGACCCCAGCGCCGCGCTTGCCTATCGGCTTGAAGGCGCACCGCTTTGGGACTTCGAGCTGGCGGGCTTTCGGCGGGGAGACTTTTCGCTTCCGGGTTTTAGCAATAGCAGCGACGTCAACGGTCTCTTCATGTTGCATCCGTACCATACGAAAATGATTCCGGTGGTGTTCGTGCACGGGACGGCGTCGAGCCCTGCGCGATGGGCCGAGATGGCCAACGAGTTGCTCGGCGATCCGGCGGTCGCATCGCGTTATCAGCTCTGGTTCTTCATTTATAACAGTGGCAATCCAATCGTGTTGTCTGCGATGCGTCTGCGGGAGTCGCTGCAGGCGGTTCGCAAGGACGTTGACCCCGACGGCAAAGACCCTGCGCTCAACCAGATGGTCGTCATCGGCCACAGCCAGGGCGGCCTGCTGACCAAGATGACGGTGGTCGATAGCGGCAATCGCTTTTGGAACAACATCACCAAGGTGCCCTTCGAGCAGGCGCAGCTCGACCCCGAGACGCGCGACTTGCTCGCGCGCGCGATGTTCGTCAAGCCGCTGCCATTCGTGACGGAAGTGGTGTTCATCGCCACACCGCATCGCGGCAGTTTTATGGCGAGCAATCCGATCGTCAAGTTGGGCAACAAGTTCATCAACCTGCCGGGCGGCCTTGCCAAGACCGCGGTTCAAATCGCAAAGATCCGCGGGCCCGGCATGCCGGGGAGTCCGCCTGTAATTCCGACCGCGCTCGACAACATGGACGCCTCCAATCCATTCATAAAGACGCTGTCCGCGTTGCCGATCGCGCCCGGCGTGCATGCTCATTCGATCATTGCCGTAGCAGGCTCGGGGCCGGTCGAGGAGGGCAACGATGGAGTTGTCGAGTACAAGAGCGCGCATATCGACGGCGTCGAATCCGAGCTGGTCGTGCATTCGGGTCACTCGACTCAGTCCACGCCCGAGACTATCGAGGAAGTCCGCCGCATTCTCCACGAGCACGCCGGAATCCATTGATGGTCCGCCGCGCCGCCCGCCTCTTCGCAACGATAGCTCTAATGATCCTCGTCGTCGTCGGCGGCGCATGGGCCGCGCTGGCCCTATGGCTCGACGGACCTGATTCGCGCATGGTCGCAGGCACCCTGGCTATAGGACTCGTCCTCCTTATCATCCTGCTGATAGCACTTAGTCGTTTTATGCTAAGAGGCCTGGCTTTCGCCCTATTGCCCATAGCTGTCGTCACGCTCTGGTGGACGTCGATTCCACCGAGCAACACTCGCGACTGGACTCCCGATGTAGCTCGCACGGCGCGCGCGTCCTTTGCCGGTAACCGCGTTACGATCCGGAACGTCCGAAACTTCAAATACCGATCCGAATACGCCTACGATCAGCGCTGGGAGACGCGCACCTGCGAGCTCGATCGCATTCGAGGCGTTGACCTATTTCTGTCGTTTTGGGGACCCACCCGAATCGCGCACACGATCGTCAGTTGGGATTTCGACGATGGCCAACACCTTGCAATCTCGATCGAGACCCGCAAGCAGAAAGGCGAATCATACTCCGCGCTTCGCGGCTTCTTCCGCCAGTACGAGCTCTACTATGTCGTCGCCGACGAACGCGACCTGGTCGGCTTGCGAACCAACTACCGCGGCGAGCAGGTTTATCTGTATCGCCTCCGCGTTCCGCCCGCGCAGGCGCGAGCGCTGCTGGTCGATTACCTGGAAGAAGTGAATCGCCTCGCCGATCATCCGGAGTGGTACAACGCATTGACGCAGAACTGCACGACGACGATTCGCGGCCACACGCAGAACGTGGGCGCCGCCGGTGGTCTCGACTGGCGGATGCTTGCCAATGGCCACCTCGATCAACTCCTCTACGAGCGCAGGCAGATTGACACCGGCATCCCGTTCGCGGATTTAAAGGCACGGAGCAACATTACCGACAAAGCCAGAGCCGCGGACGACTCTCCCGACTTTTCCGCGCGCATCCGCCAGGGACTGCCGGAACCCGCGGCTTCCAGCGCGCAATAGAAACGCATCATCGCTCGACTGGAAGCCGCGCGCCGTTCCAATCGAGCATGCCGCCCTTCAGATTCCACACGTGCTCGAAGCCCAGGCCGGTGAGGATTGCGGCGGCGGTGGCGCTGCGGACCCCGACTCGGCATATCGCGACGAGCTCGCGGCTCTTCGCCTCCGGAAGCTCATTTATCCGATCGGGCAGTTCCTTGAGCGGGATCAGGCGCGCGCCCGCGATATGACCCAGCTCTCCGCGATACTCATCATCCTCGCGGACATCGATGAGCATCGGCGGATTGGCGCCCGCGATCCGATCGCGCAACTGCGCGGCGCTCAACTGGTGCACCTCGTTGAGCTGCGCGAGCGTCGGGAACTTGAGCACGCCCGCATCGAGGTCGGATTGGTTGGGCTGCAGCGCCTCCTGGATGCCCTCGGGCAGCGGCAAGCCGAGGTTGTTCATCAGCTTGATGTAATCGTCGCGAGTCTTGCCGGCCAGCCGCGGATTCGAGCGCTTCTCGTCGCCGATAGTCGATTGCGTATGCCCCCGATAATCGTGCGCGGGAAATACGATGGTCTGGTCCGGCAGCGTGAACAGCTTGCGCGATATCGAATCGTACTGAGCGCCCGCATCGCCGCCCGCGAAGTCGGCGCGTCCGGTGCCATGGATGAACAATACATCGCCGGTGAAGACGCGATCCTTCGCCAGCAGGCTGATCGAGTCCGGCGTATGTCCCGGAGTGTGGAGGACGCGAAGCTCTTCGTCGCCCACGTTCAAGACCTGACCATCTTCGACGTGGATGCGCACGTGCGGGGCCGGCGCCAGCCGATGCATCGCGACCGGCGCGCCTGCGAGTTCGCCCAATTCGAGCGCGCCGCTGCGATGATCGGCATGAGTATGCGTATCGATGATCAGATCCAGATGCCAACGGTGATACGCGAGGACCGCCAGGTAGCGCTCGATCTTGTCATGCAACGGGTCGATGACGGCGGCCCTGCCGGAGGCTTCTGCGATCGCAAGATAGGTCTTGCACTTGCCATGATTGAGTTCGCGAAAGTTCATTTTACCGTCCTACATCGGAATTCTCACTCAACGTGTAGTCAAGGGCAAACGCCAAGTGGTAAAAGAGGCTCTGCCTCCTCACGACTGGGCAAAGTGATGCGTTGCTCAAAATGTGGAACCGAAAGCAAGACGGCCAAGAAGTTCTGCGCCGAATGCGGCAGTCCTTTGTCGAACCGATGCCCGAAGTGCGGATCCGATAACCCGGCCGGCGCAAAGTTCTGCCCAGATTGCGGTGCGTCGCTTGTCGCCGACACGGCCGCCTCGCGTCTCGTAGAAGCGGCGACCTCCTCGGTGCGCGTCGTTCCCGCCGACGAAGCATCGGCGCTCGAGGGTGAGCGCAAAACTGTCACCGCGCTGTTCGCCGACATCAAAGGCTCGACCGAGCTCGAGCAGGACCTCGATCCTGAGGAAGCGCGCGCGATCGTCGATCCCGCGCTCAAGCTGATGATCGACGCGGCGCGGCGCTACGACGGCTACATCGTGCAATCCACCGGCGACGGCATCTTCGCGCTGTATGGCGCGCCCGTCGCCCACGAGGATCATGCGCAGCGCGCCTTGTACGCCGCGCTTCGCATGCAGGAGGACATCCACCGCTACGCCGAAAAGCTGCGCGCTGACGGCCGCGCGCCGATTCAGATTCGCGTCGGCGTCAACACCGGCGAAGTCGTGGTGCGATCGATCACAACCGGCGAAGGTCACGTCGAGTACACGCCAATCGGCCACACTACCAATCTTGCTTCCCGGATGCAGACCCTGGCTGACCCCGGCGCAACCGCAATCTCGGAGAGCACGCGCAGGTTGGTCGAGGGTTATTTCATTCTGAAGCCGCTGGGGCCGGCGCGAATCAAAGGCGTCACCGAGCCGGTCAATCTCTACGAAGTGACGGGACTCGGCCCCCTGCGCACCCGGCTGCAACGCTCCGCAGGACGCGGGTTCACGAAGTTCGTCGGGCGCTCGCGCGAGATGGATGCGATGAACCACGCGGCCGAGCGCGCGAAGTCCGGACACGGGCAGATCGTCGCGGCGATGGCGGAGGCCGGCGTCGGGAAGTCCCGCCTGCTGTTCGAATTCAAGGCGACCAGCGCGGCCGGCTGGATGGTGCTCGAGGCCTTCTCGGTCTCCCACACCAGGGCGTCGTCCTTTCTGCCGGTGATCGACCTCCTGCACGGCTATTTCAAGTTCGCGCCGCAGGATGATCAGCGGACCCGCCGCGAGAAGATTACCGGCCGAATCGCAGTCCTCGATCGCGCGCTCGAGGACACGCTGCCCTACCTGTATGCCCTGCTCGGAATCGCCGAAGATCCTGACCCGCTGGCGCAAATGGACGCGAAAGTCCGCAAGCGCGGCACGCTCGACGCGCTCAAACGTATCCTGCTGCGCGAGAGCCTCAACCAGCCGCTGATGTTGATCTTCGAGGACTTGCACTCGCTCGACGACGAGACGCAGGCACTGCTGAACCTGCTCGCCGACTCGATCGGTACCGCGAAGATCCTGCTGCTGGTGAATTACCGCCCCGATTACTCGCACAAATGGGGTAGCAAGACTTACTACACCCAGTTGAGCCTCGACCCGCTGGGGCGCGAGAGCGCGGACGAAATGCTGCAGTCGTTGCTCGGCGACAGCGCGGAACTCGACCCGCTCAAAAACCTCATCATCGAAAAGACTGAGGGCAACCCGTTCTTCATGGAGGAGATGGTCGAGGTGCTGTTCGACGACGCCGCACTGGTCCGCGACGGATCGGCGGTCCGGCTGACCAAGGCGTTGAGCGAGCTGAAGGTCCCGCCGACCGTGCGGGCAATCCTGGCCGCGCGCATCGATCGTCTGCCACCGGCGGGAAAGGACCTGCTGCAAACTCTCGCGGTAATCGGCAAGGAGTTTCCGCTGGGCCTCGTGCGCGCCGTCGTGAGCTCCCCTGCCGACGAGCTGGGCCGGATGCTCGACGGGCTGCAGCTCGGCGAATTCATCTACGAGCAACCGGCCGTCGGCGACATCGAGTACACCTTCAAACACGCGCTGACGCGTGAGGTCGCGTACAACTCGATCCTGATCGAGCGCCGCAAAGCTCTTCACGAACGGATCGGCGCTGCCATCGCGGAGTTGTTCAAGGAATCGCCTGACGACCGTCTGAGCCAGCTGGCCGACCACTACGCCCGCAGCTCGAACATCGAAAAAGCGATCGAGTATCAAGCGATGGCGGCCAAGCGCGAGCTGTCGCAAAGCGGCTACCAGGGAGCGCTGCTCCGCCTGCAGAATGCCATCGAACTGTTCGCGAAGTTGCCGGATTCAAGCAAGCGCGCGGAATTGGAGCTCGACCTCCAGATAAGCTACGGCGCGGCACTGCTGGTAACCAGGGGATGGTGGGTGCCGGAAGCCGGCAGCGCTTATCGGCGCGCTCGCGAACTGTGCCAGGAGAAAATTGAAGACCCCCGGCTCTATCGGGTGTTAAGCGGACTGCACTCCTTCCATCTCGTCCGCGGCGAACACCCGACCGCGCTTGCCTATACCCAGGAATTGATCCGTCTGCTGGATCGATTCCGGAACGACGAGATGCTGGCTGACGCGCATTTGCTGTCGGGTTTCAGCCAGTTCTTCATGGGTGAATTCTCCGACGCGCACGCGAGTTTCGAACGGTGCATCGGCTACCACGATCGCCAACTGCATCTAGCGGTCGCCCTCGGCGCTGCCGACCAGGACCCGTTGATGAGTGCCCTTTGCTACGACGCGATGACCTTGTGGATGCTCGGCTACCCGGATCGGGCCGCGAAGAGGGCCAACGATTCGCTGGATCGTGCGCGAGCGCTCGGATCCCCGTTCACGCTGACCTGGTGCTTGTCGCAAGTGACCATGTACTACACGATTCGCCGCGACTATGAAGAGGCGGAGAAAATGACGAGCGAGGGGCTGACGCTCGCCCGCAAGCACGGATTGAACTTCCTGGAGGAACAAATAATCGCCTATCGGTTGATCCGGTCCGCCGCCCAGGGGAAGTTCGATCAACCCGTCGAAGGCGCATCGGCCGAAACGGGTTTTGCGGAGTCCGGCTATGAATTGGCTCACACCTGGGCGCGATCGATTATGGCAGAGGGCTTTGCCGCCGTGGGGCAAATCGATGTCGGGCTTGGATTAATCGCGCAAGCAGCCGAGATCGTCGAGCGCAATCAAGAGCGATACGTCGAGTCCGAAGTACATCGGATTAAGGGCGAGTTGATTCTGCGACAGGCCAAGGACCATTCGGCCGCACCGGAAAAATTCCGTGCGGCCGAGTCAGCCGCCGAACAGAGCTTTACGAAGGCGATCGAAATTGCGCGCAAGCGCAACGCGAAATCGCTGGACCTGCGCGCGACGACCAGCCTCGCCCGCCTGCTGATCAGTCAAGGCAATCGCGACCAAGCCCGCACAGTGCTCTCCAC
>JBOHWI010000211.1:0-1811 GCA_050736675.1 Binatus sp. (SeqCode) | reverse complement strand
GTATACGCCACCGCGCGCAAGGCCGATTCGATCGCGGATCTCGCGTCGAGCGGATGCAAAACGCTCGCGCTCGACGTATGCGACGAAGCCTCGATGCGCGCGGCCGTCGCCACCGTCGAGCGCGCCGAAGGCGCCGTCGGCGTGCTCATTAACAACGCCGGCTACGGACTCGAAGGTGCGTTCGAGGAAGTGCCGATGACCGACATCCGCCGCCAGTTCGAGACCAACGTCTTCGGCCTGGTCGCGATGACCAAGCTGGTGCTGCCTGCGATGCGCCGGCAGCGATGGGGCCGCGTGGTCAATCTGAGCTCGATGGGCGGCAAGCTGACGTTCCCGGGCGGCGCTTACTACCACGCGACCAAGCACGCGGTCGAAGCGCTCAGCGACGCGCTGCGGTTCGAGGTGAAGGGCTTCGGCATCGACGTGATCGTCGTTCAGCCCGGCCCAATCAAAACCCGCTTCGGCGACACCGCCGTCGGCAGTATCGCAGCGCCGAAGGACTCGCCGTACGCGGCGTTCAACGTAGTGCTGGAAAAGCAGATTCGTGAAGCCTACGAAGGCGGCCCGATGGCCCGCTTCGCCGCGCCGCCCGAGGCGGTCGCCGAGGTGATAGAGAAAGCGATCAGCGCAACAAGCCCCAGGACTCGCTACAAAGTGACTCTGGCCGCACGCGTGTTGATGGGCTTGCGCCGCGTCCTACCGGACAAAGCCTTCGACGCGTTCCTACGCACACAATTCCCGCCGCCGGCACCGTAGCGAACACAGGCCGCTCAGCCGCCTGTAGCGATCTTCTGCTGGTAGACGAGAATTTCTACCCGGCGGTTGCTGCGCCGCCCGCGCGATGTGCCGTTACTGGCAACCGGCTTGCTCGCTCCGAAGGAGACCGCACGAACCTGCGTCGGGTCGACGCCTTCCCTGCCGACCAGGTATCCGGCAACCCCCTCGGCTCGCCGCTGTCCGAGCTCGTAGTTGTAGTCCTCGGCGCCGACGCTGTCGGTATACCCGGCAACGACGAAGAGGCGCTCCGACGCCGACTCGGAGTTGGTCGGTGCTTCGAGGTCTTCTATAAATCCATTGATCGCGCGCTTGTCGTTCGCGGTCAAAGCAGCGGACCCGAAGGCGAATGTCGGACCGTTAGCTGAATCCAGGACCAGCTTCTTCTCGAGGTGGAGATTCTGCAATCCGGCGAGAGCTTTGTCAGCCTTGGCATCGGTGTTGTTCAACTGACCCGTTATCGGGTTCAGCTGCCCCTGGACCCAACTCCGGGTGGCGAGGCATCCATTGACAGTGAAAAGCAAAACCGCTCCCGCGAAGATCCAGGCCACCCTTGAGCCTTCGCCTTGCACCATACGAAAAACTCGCGGCAGTGCGGATTGGTTTTTTGATACGTCCTGGACAATTTGGTTTGTTGGCATGGTTCTAAACCCCTCGAAGCACTGTTCTCCTTGGGTGCCGATGCACTCCCGCGAGGATCGCAAACCGCGTGCCGTAACTTTGAGAGGAGAAAACCAGCCAATATATGCGCTCCTCCGCAAAGTTCGTCGTTTTCTCAGAGTGAAAAAGGAAAATTTTACAGGACATTCCAACTACGGCTGCTTGACAATATAGCGAAAGAAAAGCGAAAATAGCAGTGCCGTCAGATGAACAACGCCGCCTCACTGCCGCTCTATTCGCCGCCGCCCGATGACCTCGACGCCACCCGCGGCGTCGAGTTTATCGAGATGCCGGTGCGGCAGATTCTCAACCGCTGCGACAGCCCGCGCATGCCGTTTCGATGGACTATCAATCCTTACCGCGGCTGCGAGTTCGGA
>JBOHWI010000210.1:0-7090 GCA_050736675.1 Binatus sp. (SeqCode) | reverse complement strand
CCGCAGAGCCGTCGCAGCCAGACGCAGCAACCGAATGATGCGCTGGGCGACTGGTCCAAGAAGTTGAAGGGGTTCGAGACGGCATTGCTCAGCCAGCATTTCGATTTCACGACGTTCGCGAAAGACTTGGCGTTCGCAGGGGCGGGAACATACTTCGCTCTCCAGATCATGAAATCTCTCAGCTCGCTCGGCAAATCTGCTGAGGAACTGGATCTCCCAAATCTCGCCGCGCTGTTCAAACCAATTGCAAAATTGGCTGGCACGCCGCTCGAGTGGGCCGCCCGCTCGATACTTCGCGCCGGTCGAACGGCGTCGATTGTCAGTTCCGCATTGGTGAAGGCTGGAGGCGCGGAAGTATCGCTGATGGACCTGAGTGTGCCAGAGGTCGTGCTTCCCACAGCAGCTGGACTATCACTGGGAGAAGGAATCTATCATTTGGGGATCAAGAGTTCGCGGTTCGACGGTTGGCTTGCGAGCCATCTACATGATGAGAGATCGGACGTGCATTTGAGGAAGTCAGAAGTGCGTCGTGGTGCGAGCAACACCTGGCACGTGACTCACTCACCGCAGGTTACAGTGGTCGTGAATGCCGCGGATGCGGTGCATCCGAGAAAAATCGCGGAGCAAATGGTGATGGCGCTCCAGGAGCATCACAGCGAACTCGATCAGAAGCTCGCCGACGCTTGGAAGCGCCAAGCGGTGCGCGATGAGCGGACGGCGTTCTAATGGGCGCAGGAATTTCAGTGCGAAGCCTCGCGGTCCTTTCTGATCTCGGCGAAAATCTCCGAAATCTGCGGCCAAGACCACCAGGTTTCGACGACCGATGCCCCGATGACGACCCAACGCAATGGGTAGATTTCGATCCACAGTCGGTCTGGAAGTCCGAACAGCGCGCAGAACACGACAATCAACCAAATCGGACCGAGTACCATGCGCGAGATGAGCGTGATGCGCCTTCGGCGAGTCGGGGGCGGTCCACTTTTTGTGGAATTAACCACACTCCCATCCTAGCAGACACTTTGGCGCCGGGCACACCGGTCATTCCTGCGTCTGGGGCTCATCCGAGAAAGATCGCCGAGCAAATGGTGATGGCGCTTCAGATGCATCACAGCGAGCTCGATCAGAAGCTTGCCGATGCCTGGAAGTGGCAAGCCGCGCGCGACGAGCGGACAGGGTTTTGATGCGCGCAAGAACTTTAGCGCGAGGCCCGGCGGCCGCATCTGATTTTGGCAAGCCCCCGGGGGAGTTCAGCAACGAGTTCCCATCAAAGTCAGTGCGCAAGCTCACTGTCATCGGAGATTGACTACATGTTCGCAGTACTAGGAGATATTCCGTTCGAGGTGGTTGGTTCGCCGGAGGGCTACGAATCGGCGGGGGCGTACGATTATCCCGAGCAGCGCGTGCTCGAGAGCAAGCCACGGCTGCAATGGGTCGGCGACGAGCTCGAGCGGCTGAGTTTCGAGCTGATGTGGCATTCGTCGTTCACCAATCCTGCCGCACAACTGGCGCTGCTGCGGGCGACGGCTGCGCAGCATCTCGCACTGCCGCTGGTTTTCGGCGACGGAACATTTCGCGGGTTCTTCGTGGTGGAATCGATCAGGGTGAAATCAAAGCAACTGTCGGCGGGCGGCGCGCCGATCGCGATCGGAGTCGCGCTCGAATTGAAAGAATGGATAGCCGACTCGCCGCTTCTTCCGGGCTCGCTATCGCTCGCCGCAGTCTCGCCGCTCGGAGTCACGACTGCGCCGACCGGAGGGGCGGGTGGCGGATCCAGCGGACTCACGCCAGGCGTGTCGGCATTGCTAAATATTCAATCTGCGAGAGGAGCAAGCGGTCCCAACCTTGAAGCCGACGACGTAAGCGCCGCGGTTATCGTCAGGAGTGCGACGCGATGACGCCGTCGGGACAGTTCATACTTCACATAACGACTGCCGGCGAGCGCTGGGACCTGTTGGCATGGCGATACTATGGCGAGCCGACTGACTATTCGGCGATCATAGTAGCTAATCCGAATGTTCCGATAGAGCCGGTGTTCGATGCGGGAATAGCGATCGCAGTGCCGATCCTGCAAAAGAGCGCCGTAGTATTGGCCGACTTGCCGCCCTGGAAATTGCCTCAGGCCGCGAGTGCGTAATGGCTGCGAGCGCATCCTATATAGTTCGTTCGCCGCAATGGATACTCAGTTACCTTGGCGTGAATATTACGGCCGATGTATCGCAGATGGTTCTCGCTATCCGATATATCGATCGGCTGGACGGCGCTTCAGGCGAGCTGGAAGTGGAGCTCGAAGATTCCGCGAAGCGGTGGCAAGGGCCCTGGTATCCCACTCTCGGCGACATAGTCAGTCTGCAAATCGGCTATAGCGGTGAGGCGCTGCTGGACTGCGGAGAATTTCAGATCGACGAACTGGAACTGGATGGTCCGCCCGACGTGATGAGACTCCGCTGCCTCGCCGCGTACATCACGCCCGCGATGCGCACTGCAAACACAGTGGCGTACGAGAACATGGGCATCCTGGAAATAGTCGCGCAAATCGCGACGAAGGATGGGCTGACAATGGTAGTGGCGTCATCCGAGTCGGAGGGCGACCTCCGGTTTGCCCGAGTTACTCAACGACGCCAGACGGATCTGGAATTTCTCAAGCGTCTCGCGAGAGAGCACAACTTCGATTTCACGGTGCGTGCGGGACAGTTGGTGTTTTATGAGCGCGACGCGCTCGAATCGATCCCCGCGACGGCCGCGATTACACGATCGGATACGGTTCGATTCTCATTTCGGAACCGGGCGCGTCGAATCTACGACGGTGCGGAATTCTCGTACTTCGATCCTGATACGAAACAACTGATTACCCAGTCGGTGCCAGCGGACTTGACTTCGCCGACGGGGGATACGTTGAAGCTCGTCGCGCGATGCGAAAACGCGCAGCAGGCTCTGGTGAAAGCCGACGCCGGGCTTCATCTGCACAACATGGTATTCGTGGACGCGTCGCTGGAAGGTCCCGGGAATCCGCTGCAGGTGGCGGGAAACAACGTACAGCTCATCGGATGGGGCGCACTGGACGGAACATACTTAATCGAAACTGCGCAGCATCACCTGGCTCGAGCAACAGGATACTCAACTTCAATAGCAGCGCGACGAGTCAGTGCATGAATGAAATAATCGAATATCGTGAGCGATTTGCCTCGCTGAATCCCACGTTCCGGGTCGGGATCGTGCAGGCGCAAGACGCGGCGCGCGCAAAGGTGCGCGTGGTGTTTCCGGATTACGACGAAATGATCAGCTGGTGGCTGCCGATAGTGTTTTTCAAGACGCAGGACGACAAGGCGTACTGGATTCCGGACATCGGCGAGCAAGTCGTATGCTTGATGGATCTGCGCGATGAGGCCGGCGCGGTGCTGGGCGCGATTTATTCCGCGGCCGACGCGCCGCCGGTGAACAGCGCCGACAAGTTTCACCTCGCGTTCAGAGACGGCGCGAGTTTCGATTACGATCGCGTCGCGCACGTCCTCGATTTACTCTTCCAGGACACGACGGAAATCAAGTATGACGCCCACGCCCATCAGCTCGATCTGAAGTTCCAAGATCAGGCCGAGCTGAAGTACGACGGCAGCGAGCATGTGTTGACCGTCAGCCTGCCCGACGGTGCGGCGTTCAATCTTACGGCCAATGGGGCGCAGATCCAGATCGACTCGAGCGGCAACGTATTCATCAAGAGCGCGGGACAGGTACAGCTCGGGAACGGGCTGTTGGCGGGCGTGGCGCGGCTGGGCGACAGAGTTCAAGTGGGCGAGGCGACCGGAACGATCGTGACGGCCAGCACCGACGTGTTGGCGGGATGACGATGGCGACGGGCGCAATCACGCTTGCGGACATCAAGTCGACCGACTGGTCGTTGGCTCTAGGAGCGATCGGCGAAGTAGTGCAGGGGTTGGCCGACGTCGAGCAGTGCCTGGGGATTATCGTGACGACGCCGCGCGGAAGCGATCCATTGCGCCCGACCTTTGGTGCGGATATCTGGCGGTACATCGATTTTCCGATCAACCTGGCGCTGCCCTCGATAGTGAGCGAACTGACATCGGCGATCACGATGTGGGAGCCGCGCGTGAATCTTGTCTCGGTGACGGCACAACCCGTCAATGACGCGGGCACGCAGCCGGGTGCGCATCTCGACGTCACACTCAACTGGCAGCTGAAGCTTGGCGCAGCCGCGGCGCCGGTTCAGACCACGACCGTGACAATTCCGGGAGCGACGGCCTAATGCGGGCCGCGCCGATGTCGATCAAAGGATGAGTTGATGGGTGCAGGAATTCCGTCGCTGCCGCCGCCAGTGTTCGTGAACGACGCGGATGGACTCGATCCAAATTTAATCCTTGCCGACATGGTCGCCGAGTTCGAGGCAACGTCGGGCCGAACGCTGCAACCGGCGCAGGTCGAACGCCTGCTGATCAATCTGTATGCGTATCGCGAATCGCTGGTGCGCAATGCGATCCAGTACGCGGGCGAGCAGAATCTGCTCGCGTTCGCGTCGTTTCCGATGATCGATTATCTCGGTCAACTGCTGAGTGTTACGCGACTGGCGTCGCAGCCCGCGGTGACGACGCTCCAGTTCACGCTGACCGGCGCGCTGACGGTGCCGTTCACGATTGCCGCGGGAACGCTGGTCGGCACCAACGACGGGCAATTCGCGTTCGCGACCAGCGCGGCGATCAGTATTGCCGCCGGCGCCACCACGGCGACTGTCGCGGCGGCGGCGACGTCCCCGGGTGCGGCCGCGAACGGATACCTGGCGGGGCAGGTCAGTATCCAGCTCAATCCGAACGCCTTGATTGCGAGCGTGACGAACACGAGCACGACCGCCGGCGGATCCGCCCCGGAGACGGACGATCATCTGCGCACGCGTATCCAGGCTGCGCCGAATCAGTTCAGCGTCGCGGGGCCGATCGGCGCATACCGGTTCTTTGCGATCGGCGCCGATCCGTCGATCGTCGATGCGCAAATTGTAAGTCCCGCGCCAGGAGCGGTGAACGCGTACGTGCTGACCGGACCCGTGACGGTGCAGCCGGCGGCGGCGCCGAACAGCGCGGGCATCGCGAACTCGGCGCTGCTGACGAAGGTTGCGGCGGCGCTGAATGCCGACACGGTGCGTCCGCTCACCGACACCGTGAACGTGCTCGCGGTGACCGAGGTGGACTATCAGATCACCGCTACCGTGACGCTTTACTCGGATGCCGATCCGACCGCGACGATCACCGCGGCGAGCGCCGCCGTGCGGGAACTCGCGCTCGAGCTGGCAGCCCAGATTCAGCGCGACATAGTGCCGAGCCAGATAATCGCCGCCCTGTCGGTCGCCGGGGTTTATGGCGTGACGCTGACGGCGCCGGTGCTGACCCCGCTTGTGCCAGGGCAGTGGGCGAACTGTACGATGATTTCGCTGACGACGGCGTTCAGCACGGAGCACAGCTGATGCCCGAGCTTGCGGCAGCGCCCTCGATCAACGATACGCGCACGCAGACGCTGCTCGCGCTGATCGGGCGGCTGGCGGAGATCGATCTCACGACACTGCTGGTATACCGAATCGACTCGGTGGTCGAAGAGGCGCTGCCGTTTCTGGCGTGGCAATTCGACATCCTGTCTCCGCTGTGGCAGTTGATCGCGCCGGTTGCGCTCGGGGTTGACGCGCTGACGAATATCGATTTGCTGATCGATGTGGACAACCTGATCGAATCGGGCGGCCTGATTTCGGAGCTCGCTCTGACCGAGGCGGCGCAGCGCGAACTGCTGAAGAACGCGGTCGCGTTGCATCGATTCCGCGGAACGCCGTGGGCTATCAAGCAGTCGCTCGCGTCGCTGGGATGGACCCGGGTCACGCTGCTGGAGGGACAGTCGAGCTGGGACGGGGTTGCGTACCCGTCGAACCAGGGATGGGCGGTGTTCCGGGTGATGATCGATCTTGCGGCCGGGCAGGGTGTGTCGATCGGCGGCGCATCGACGGCATCGGCAGCGGTTAATTTCTTCAAACCGGCGCGCTCGTGGATGGACTCGGTATGGTTTGTAGTGCCGACGATTTCCGACGCGGGGCCATTGCCGTCGGACAACTTGACGCTCGATGGAATCACGAAGTACCAGCTCGACTCCGCGCCCGTCCCCAATGACAACGCGCTGGCGTTTGCGATCACGACGGCATCGCTGGCAGACGCGCACGGTCCGATCGTCCCCGCTTACGACGGCCATTATCGGCACAGCGGGATTACTCACGGCGCCAACGAACCCGAGGTTGCGGACTCGGCGCTGATCGTCAACGGCACGGCCGTTTTGTACGGAGGTTAAGATGAGGAGACCGATTGGAACGGTGCGAATCCGTTTCGTCCAGCGCGACGGTGTCGAGTGGACATATGAGGGGCGAAATCTTTTCGTAAACGCCGGGCGGCCGGCGCTGGCAGCGCTGCTCGGCGGCGACACTGCCGGCGAGTTCGCGGCAGCCGTGGGATTCGGCACGGGATCGAACGCACCGGCGGTGATCGATACCGCGCTGACGGCGCCCGCATACTACAAGGCGCTCGACGCTCACAGCGAGGACGGCAACGGCGGCTTGACGCTCAACTGGTCGCTGACGACGGCGGACACGGGCGCGCAGGGAATAACAATCCAGGAGCTCGCGGTCTTCGCCAATCATTCGAGCGCGGGACTGCCGGGCACGACCGCGCCGACGCCGATGCTCGCGCGCAAGACTATCGCACCAATAGTGTTTGGCGCCGGAATGAGTATTACCGGTACGTGGACGCTTACTTTCTGAGGTAGTCAATGGCTACACTAATCGACGCAGCCGAGTTCACCTCGAACGAGGTGTATCAGATTCAAGCCACCGATCCGGTCGAAGGCGCGGCCAGCGGCGCGAGCTTCAGCGGCACCGGTATTTCGAATCAGCCGCATCAGCAACTGGCTAATCGCACCGCCTATCTGAAACAGCGCCAGGACGTAAATGTCTCGAACATCGGCGTATTGCAGGCGTTCCAGGCGCTGTTTACCGGGCTGATGGCGCAGAATGGCTATTTGAAGATACCCGTCGCGGACATAAATCGCGGGCTTGTCC
>JBOHWI010000209.1:0-7513 GCA_050736675.1 Binatus sp. (SeqCode) | reverse complement strand
GTCTCGTTGCCCGCGACAACCAGCAGGAAGTAGTACGAGAGCATCTCGAACTGCGGGATCGGCTCGCCATTGACCTTGCCGTTGGCGACGATACTGGTGATATCGTTGGTCGGATGCTTCATCCGCTCGGCAACCATCTCGCTGAAATACTGGAACAGCCCCAGCCGCGAACGATCCATCGTCTCCTGAGCGCTGGTGCCGGCCTGGAATTCGGGGTCGCCGCCGCCGATCGTCTCGTTGGTCCATCGGAAGAGCTGTTCCCAGTCCTTGTGCGGAACGCCGAGCAGCTCGGCGATGACGGCGAGCGGGATCTTGGACGACACGTCGGTGACAAAGTCGCAAACGTCGCGCCCGGTCACCGCGTCGAGCACCTCGCGCGTGATGTTCTCGATTTCAGGTCCGAGCGGACTCACGCCCCGCGGCGTGAAATGGCGGCTGACGACCACGCGAT
Organism: Binatus sp. (SeqCode); assembly: GCA_050736675.1. Taxonomy (GTDB): domain Bacteria; phylum Desulfobacterota; class Binatia; order Binatales; family Binataceae; genus Binatus. The sequence goes on along the minus strand of JBOHWI010000209.1, from coordinate 7,062 downwards.
ATTCGCCGTGGTCGGGCGGATCCATGTCGAGCAGGTGGCGGAACGGCGGTGTCGGACTTTCTTCGAAACCGTCCTCGTTGACAAATACCAGCAGGCGCGGGCCGTTAAGGAACAGGCGCGGCTGCTTGGAGATCTGGATGATGTCGGCGTGCTTGGTGATCGCCCAGAACGGATCGGTCTTCGGATGCTCGCACCAGAAAACCGGCTTGTGCTTGCGCAGATAAGTCCACTCGCGATGCGGGTAGCCGTTTTTCATGTAATGGTCGGGACCGATGATGTTCAACGACTCGAGTGACAGTGCCTGTTCAGTTTCCATTAGCGAGCGTCTCCGCGATGCCGAATTTTCCGTCTCGATCCCGCATTCTGACCTGTCGCGCGCAGCGAGTCATCTAATCCTCGGTGACCGTAATAGCCTGGCGAGGGCACAGCCGTGCCGCGAGCTTGAGCTTGTCGCGCATGCGCTCGGGCGGATTGTCGATCAACAGATGGCTCTTGTCGTCGTCGCGCACCTCGAACACTTCGGGCGCCGCCTCCTGGCATTTCATATTCCCCTCGCACAGCTTCTGATCGACAACAACCTTCATATGACTAAATCTCCTTTCCCAACAAATGCAGCCGGCGAGGCGATCATATAAGAGGATGGTACTTGCGACTAGGAGTGCCCGGCGTCGCGAAATGTAAGAGTTCACGTCGGTCAGCGTCCCACTCGCGCACTCTGTTTGGCAGAGAACGCGCGCCGTCGCGTGAGTAAACCATCAAATTGTCGGTTCAGCATGACTAATAGTTAGCAGAGAGGTTGAAATAGCTACCATCATTGTGCTCTGGGGAACACGCGTCCTGGTGGCAATCCTTGCGCGATGACGGTCTTTCCTGCGATACCGAGTGTTATGCAGGTTCGCTCGAATCGCATCCGGGAGGATGTCGAATGTCCTACGATCTGATTATCAAGAACGGCACCGTGATCGACGGCTCTGGAGCGTTTCGCCGCCGCGCCGACGTCGCGGTTAAGGACGGTAAGGTCGCGGAGATCGGGAAAGTCACCGAGGGCGCCTCGGAAACGATCGATGCGTCCGACCTGATCGTGGCGCCGGGATTCGTCGATCCGCATACTCACTACGATGCGCAGATCTGCTGGGATCCATTAGTCAGTTGCACTTCGTGGCACGGCGTCACAACCGTCGTGATGGGAAATTGCGGAGTAGGTATTGCGCCGTGCAAGCCCGCGGCGCGCGAGGTGGCGGCGTGGGACCTGGTCAACGTCGAGGCGATTCCATTCGAGGCGCTGTCGAAGGGAATCACCTGGGAATGGGAGAGCTTTCCGGATTTCATCGCGGCGGCGGAGCGTCGCGGCGCGGGAATCAATCTCGCTTTCCTCGCGCCGCTGACTCCATTTCGGCACTACGTGCTGGGCGACGAGTCGATGGAGCGCGAGGCCACGCCCAAGGAGACGGCACGGGTCGCGGCGCTGCTGCGCGAGGCGATCGAGGCGGGCGCGTTCGGATTTTCCACGACAACTCTGCCGCAGCATATCGGCTACCAGGGACGCCCGCTGGCGTGCCGGCTGGCATCGACCGATGAGCTGAAGGCGTACGCCAACGTGTTGCGTGACGTAGGGCGCGGCGCGATCGAAATTGCGCTCACGCGGCGCGCGGGCCGGGTGTCCGAGGACGAGCACGGCCTGCTGGAATTTCTACTCGACGAGAGCCAGCGGCCGGTCACGTGGCTGGCGATGGCGAGCCGTCCCGACAAACCCGAGGCCAGCGCCGACACGCTCCGGCGCCTCGAGCCGTTGATCAGGCGCGGCGGCGTACCGCAAGTTCTGTGCAAGCCGTTCGTGGTGCAGATGGACTTGCGCAATCCGTTTTCGTTCGCGGACATGAAGCTGTGGGGGCCGGTGTTCAATCAGCCGCTCGAGCGGCAAAAGCAATTCTACCGCGACCCGGCCTTTCGCGCGTCATTTCGCGAGGAACTGAAGATGCCGCATTTGTTCCAAGGCAGGTGGAATCGGGTCGAGGTGCTCGAGGTCGCCAGTGCCGCGCTCAAACAATATGAGCGCAAGACCGTTGGCGAAATCGCCGACCAGCGCCACGAGGATCCGCTCGATACGTTCTTCGACCTCGCGCTCGAGGACGATCTGAATATCCAATACACGATGCAGCAGTATCACGAGGAAGGAATTCAGCGACTCATTTCCGACCCGCGCACGATGATCGGGCTGTCGGACGGCGGCGCGCATGTGAATATGCTGTGCGATGCGGGCTATTGCACGTACCTGCTCGGCACCTGGGTGCGCGAGCGGCAGGCGCTGACGCTGGAGACCGCAATCAAGCGAATCACGTCGGAGCCGGCGGACTTCTTCGGCATCAAGGGCCGCGGCCGGCTCAAGGTTGGGCTGCCCGCCGACGTCGCGATCTTCGACGAGCGCAAGGTCGGCTCGGCCAAGCGTGCGCGCATGCAGAATGATTTGCCCGGCGGCGGGCGTCGTCTGGTGATGCCGGCGGAGGGCGTCGAGTACACGATCGTCAACGGCGACGTGCTCTACGAACACGGGCATCACTCGGGCTACCTGCCCGGCCAGGTGCTGAGGTCCGGCGCGCAATAGACTCGGTTCTCTTCTGATTCCTCGCCAGTTATTTCACGGGAGAGGTGAAGGGAGGGTACCGCGACTCAAGCCACCATTCAGGCGGGCGCTGCGCCGATAAGTTGTGCTATGAAAATCGTGCGGCGCGCTCACATCGACCAGTTGCGGAGTCGCGCTCAAATCCAGGAGGACCAGCCATGGCCGAATTCGGAATCTCGATGTTCCCGACCGACTACGCTATCCAGCCAATCGAACTCGCGCGCGCCGCGGAAGAACGCGGCTTCGAGTCGATGTTCTTCCCCGAGCACACTCACATCCCCGCGTCGCGCAAGACGCCATTCCCGGGCGGCACCGAGTTGCCAAAGGAGTATTGGCACACGCACGATCCGTTCGTCGCGCTCGGCGCGGTGGCCGCCGTCACCAAAAAGCTCAGACTCGGCACCGGAGTATGCCTGGTAATCGAGCGCGACCCGATCACGCTCGCCAAGGAAGTCGCGTCGCTCGACATGATTTCGGGCGGGCGCGTGATTTTCGGGATCGGCGCCGGATGGAACGTCGAGGAGATGTCGAATCATGGCGCGCAGTTCAAGCGGCGCTGGAAAATCGTCAAGGAAAAAATCCTCGCGATGCGGCAGATATGGACGAAGGAAGCGGCTGAGTTTCACGGCGAGTTCGTGAACTTCGATCCGATCTGGTCGTTCCCCAAGCCGGTGCAGGCCGGTGGTCCGCCGATTCTGCTCGGCTCGCAATCGCCAAAGACGTTCGATCGCGTCGCGGAATATTGCGACGGATGGATGCCGATAAATTTTCCCCGATACGATCTCGCCGCCGGATTGAAGGCGCTGGCCGAGGCGGGCAAGAAAGCCGGCCGCAACAAACTTCCCGTCTCGATGTTCGGCGTCGGTCCGAACGTGGAGCACATCAAGAAGTTCCTCGACCTCGGCCTCGACCGCCTAATCTTCGCGCTGCCGCCGGCAGCGCGCGAGATCGTGCTGCCTTTACTCGACAAGTACGCCGAGCTGAAGGCCAAGTCGCGCTGACAGAAACCATTTGATTTTTCGTTCTCGCGGCCGTTGACTGTCCGTGTCAGGATCTTTAATCTAGTCAACCTATCGAGTAATTTATATAAGATGCTCTCGAAAAAGTCGAAATACGCTCTCAAGGCTATGTTGGTGTTGGCCAAGGAATACGGCCAGGGTCCGGTGCTCATATCTGATTTGGCGCAGCGCGAAGCTATCCCGCGTAAGTTCCTGGAATTGATCCTCCTCGAACTCAAGAACCAGGGACTTCTCCAGAGCCGCAAAGGCAAGGGCGGTGGATACTTCCTCGGCCGCGAGCCACATCTGATCAGCGTCGGGCACATAATACGCGTGCTGGACGGGCCAATCGCACCGTTGCCTTGCGTGAGCAAGACGGCATACATGCGATGCCGAGAGTGCCGCGATGAGCGCAGTTGCGGAATCAGGATCGTGATGAAAGAAGTCCGCGACGCGACCGCGAAGATAATGGACTCGACATCGCTGGAAGACATGCTCAAGCGTGTCGAGGCAGTGGTCACCGGCAACGAATCGTTGAGCTTCGCGATCTGAGAGGAGATATCCTTTTTTGGAAAATTAGCCTAGTTATCTAATAGAATAAATTATGAAAGCAGCCTCAATCGTAACTTTGCCAATCGTGCCGCTTCTGCTGGCGGTAATCGTCGTTGGCGTAGTTATTCCCGTCAGCCCGGCGCATGCGCAGTCGAAGCTTTCCGCCGATTCGAAGGACCAGGAAATCGAATTGCTGAAGACAGAAGTCAGGCAACTCGAGCAGCGGGTCGATGCGCTGGAGGGACTCGATCAAAAAGTGAAAGTTATCGATCGAAAGCTCGAGGTCCAGCAAGAAAGCGATCAGCAAAAGGCGCGCGCGATGCCGGTCGTCAAGGCCGGCGCCGAAGGCTTCTCTATCTCCTCGCCCAGTCACGACTACAACATCGGACTCGGCGGAATCATGCAGGGCGACGGCCGCTTCTTCACCAGCGGCAACGACAAGAACGCCGGCGGTACATTCTACCTTAATCGAGTGCGCCCGATTCTGACCGGCTCGCTCGGCGAGTACTACAACTTCAACATCACGCCCGACTTCGGCCAGGGCAGGGTCGTGCTGCAGGACGGCTACCTGGACATCACTTATTTCGATTTCGCCCGCCTGCGAACCGGAAAATACAAAGCGCCGCTCGATCTCGAGCGCCTGCAGTCGGACCGCGACCTGGCATTCAGCGAACGTTCTCTGATCCAGAACCTGGTCCCGAACCGTGACTATGGCGCCGACCTTCGCGGGCGGCTGCTGGAGGGCCGCGTGTTCTATGACGCGGCGATTATGAATGGAGTGCCCAACAACACCGCCGCGGTGGAGAGCGATATCAACGACGGCAAGGATTTCGTCGGCCGCGTCTTCGCGACGCCGTTTGAGCTCAGCGAAAATCACTGGCTCAAGAATCTCGGCTTCGGCCTCGCCGGCAGCGTTGGTGACGAGCGCGGCAGCACTCTCTCAACTTACAGGACTTATGGGATGTCCACCTACTTCATTTACAACAATGGCGTGTCGGCGTCCGGCCAGCGTGAGCGCCTCGAGCCGCAAGCCTACTACTACTGGCGCGGTTTCGGCTTGATGGGCGAGTACGCGCAGGATCAGCATTCGATGAATCTGAACACCACCAGCCATGGGAAGTACGTCAACCGTACCGATACCTTCCTGGACACCGGTTATATGGCGCAGGCCTCGTACCTGCTGACGGGCGAGGATGCGAGCTACGGCTGGGTGAGGCCCTATCATCCGTTCGACCCGCGGGTTGGGACATGGGGCGCGTGGGAGCTGGCGGTCCGAATCAGCAACACCGCGGCGGATCCGCGCCAGTTCAAGCTCGGTTTCGCTTCTCTGAACGTCGCCGCGAAAACCGCGACCGAGTATGCGGCGGGCGTGAATTGGTACCTCAACAGCAATATCAAATGGCAGTTCGACTACGCGCGCACATTCTTCGACGGCGGCGCCGGCACGGCCGCCGCGCCCAGGGACCGGCCCGACGAAAGCGTGCTCGAGTCCCAACTGCAAATCTCGTTCTGAGGAACGAAAAAGGTATGTCTGGCAGCAGATCTAAATTGATACTTGCGCTCGCCACCCTGACGTCGGCGGCAAGCATTATTCCCGGCGCGAGCGCGGCGCGGGCGGCGCAGATCACGCTGCTGAACGTCTCATACGATCCGACCCGCGAATTTTACGAAGCTGTCAACGCGAGGTTCGCGCAGCAATGGAAAGCGAAGACCGGCGACGATGTAACCATCAACCAATCGCACGGCGGCTCGGGCAAGCAGGCGCGCGCCGTTATCGACGGACTCGAAGCCGACGTGGTGACGCTCGCCCTGGCCGGCGACATCGACGCGATCGCCGAGAAAGCGAACCTGCTGCCGGCGAACTGGCAATCACGCCTGCCTGACAATAGCTGCCCCTACACCTCCACCATCGTGCTGCTCGTGCGAAAGGGAAATCCCAAAAAAATAAAGGACTGGGACGACCTGGTGAAGCGGGGCATCGCGGTTATCACGCCGAATCCGAAGGCCTCGGGCGGCGCGCGCTGGAACTTCCTCGCGGCGTGGGGCTACGCGCTCAAGCGCAACGGCGGCGACGAGGCCAAGGCGGCGGCCTTCGTCGGCGCGCTGTACAAAAACGTGCCGGTGCTCGACTCCGGCGCGCGCGGCTCGACGACGACTTTCGTCGAGCGCGAAATCGGCGACGTGTTGATCGCGTGGGAAAACGAGGCGCGGATGGCGCTCAGGCAATTCGGCGCCGACAAATTCGAAATCGTGTATCCGTCGATTAGCATCCTGGCGGAACCTCCGGTCGCATGGCTGGACAAGGTGGACCTGGGTCACGGCACCACCGCGATTTCGAAGGCGTACCTGGAATTTTTGTACACGCCCGCGGCGCAGGAGATAGTCGCGCAGAATTTTTTCCGTCCGCGCGACCAGGCCGTCGCCGCGAAGTATGCGAGCCAGTTCCCGAGCCTGCCGATGCTGACAATCGATTCGGATTTTGGCGGATGGAAACGGGCGCAGCCGAAATTTTTCGCCGACGGCGGCATCTTCGACAAGATCTATCTGCCGGGAAGTTAGGATCGCGTGACGCAGAAGACCAAACGAAACAACGTGCTGCCGGGCTTCGGTCTGACCCTGGGCTTCACGCTCGCGTACCTCGGAATCGTCGTGCTGATTCCGATCTCGACGATCTTCTTCAAGACTTTCACGCTGACCTGGCCGCAGTTCTGGGCCGCCGTCGCCAGCCCACGCACAGTCGCGGCATATAAGCTGAGCTTCGGCGCTTCGATCGCCGGCGCGGTGATTAACTCGGTCTTTGGATTCATCGTGGCGTGGAGCCTCGTTCGCTACGAATTTCCCGGCAAGACCCTGATTGACGTGATGGTCGATCTGCCGTTCGCCCTGCCCACC
>JBOHWI010000208.1:0-2301 GCA_050736675.1 Binatus sp. (SeqCode) | reverse complement strand
AGGTTCGTTCGTGTGGTTTCTTCTTTTCGGGCTCTTTTTTCTTCATGAAGGCTTTCTTTAACCGAGCGCCCGCTGCAAGGAAACCGGTTGGCGTGGTCTTCCGAAGAAGATCGATCGCCTTTTGGTCCTGATTCGATTTGCGTGATATGACCAACGCCAAGGAGATTGCTCATGGCGGTTAAAATCGAAGGAACGTGCGATCCTAAATTCAATCGCGTCAAGGACGCGTTCGCGGAGAATTTCGAGAAGCGAAACGAAGTGGGCGCCGCCGCGGCGGTCGTGCTCGACGGCAAGAGCGTGGTGGACATCTGGGCGGGGCACGCCGACAAGGCGAAGACGAAGCCGTGGACGCGCGACACGCTGGTCAACGTTTACTCGACGACCAAGGGCGTCACCGCCATTTGCGCGCATCGGCTGGCCGACAAGGGCCTGCTCGATATCGACGCGCCCGTGGCGAAGTACTGGCCTGAGTTCGCGCAGGCGGGCAAGGACAAGCTTCCGGTGCGCTTTCTGCTGAGTCATCGCGCGGGCTTGCCGTCGATTCGCAAACTGCTCGACGACGACGCGCTCTTCAGCTGGAACAAGATGACGACCGCGCTGGCCGAGCAGGAACCGTGGTGGGCGCCCGGCACCAGGCATGGTTATCATGCGCTGACGTTCGGCTGGCTGGTCGGCGAGGTGATTCGGCGGATTACCGGCAAGACGCCGGGCGTGTATTTGCGCGACGAGATTGCGGGTCCGCTCGGCGTGGATTTTCATATCGGCCTCGATGCGAAGCACGATGCGCGCACTGCGGACATGATCGCGCAGCCGCCGCCCGGACCGGGCGAGCCGAACATTTTTGCCGAGGTGATGAAGGATCCGGAATCGATGGCGGCCAAGGCGTTCATGAATCCACGGGGCGGGATGAGGCCGGGCGTGGTCAACACGCGCGAGTGGCGCGGCGCCGAGATTCCGGCGGGCAACGGGCACGGCACGGCGCGCGCGCTCGCGCAGTTGTACGGCGCGCTGGCGCGAGGGGGCGAATTGAACGGCGTGCGCTTGATGTCGAAGGAACAGATCGCGCAGTGCTCGATCGAGCAGTCGAAGGGTCCCGACGCACTGCTGGTGATCAATACGCGGTTCTCGCTGGGCTTCATGATGTCGCAGCCGGGATCGGAGCTGGGGCCGAATCCGAGATCATTCGGCCATCCGGGAGCTGGCGGCTCGCTCGGGTATGCCGATCCCGAGGCGAAGATCGGGTTCGGCTACACGATGAACAAGATGCAGGCGAGCCTGCTGATCGATGCGCGCGCGATCGCGCTGATCGAGGCGGTGTACGCATCGATGTGATGAGTTCTACTCCAGTTTTTGCGTCATTCTGCGCGAAGCGAAGAAACCCGGATTCGCCGACGCACAGAGCTCGCATCGAGCGGACAATTCGACGGTTCACGTTCACGGTGGTCGCTCCGTGGTTGGGGGTGCGTTGACCAGCGTCGAGAACGATCCGGGATTCTTCGCTTCGCTCAGAGTGACACAAAAATGATTCCCCGGGCTTTTGTGTTGCGATCGCAGAACCCTCACCCAACCTCTCCCGTGAAGTAACGGGCGAGGCATCAGCAAAGAGCGTTAGAAGGTCAGCGGCAGGGATTGCAGGCCGCGCAGACTCATTGCCGGGCGCCATTTCGGATTCGGGTCGGCCAGCGCCAGCTTGGGCATCCGGCGGAGGATCGTTTCGAACGCGACGCGGCCTTCGACTTTGGCGAGCACTTCGCCGATGCATCGATGCGGTCCGGCGGCGAACGACAGGTGATGGTTCTCGATGCGCGCGATGTCGAGCTTGTCGGGCTCGGCAAATCGCTCAGGGTCGCGATTGGCGGCGCCGAGAAATACGACGACGTGCTCGCCGTGCGGAATCGTTCTGCCGGCGAGTTCGATATCCTCGCTGGCGGTGCGGAACGTTACCTGCACCGGGCTGTCGAAGCGCAGGAACTCGTCGAGCGCGGATTCGATCAGCGACGCGTCTGACTTGAGCATCGCCAGCGCGTCGGGATTGCGGAACAGCGCGAGCATCCCGTTGCCGATCATGTTCATCGTGGTTTCGTGGCCGGCCAGCAGTGTGAACATCGCGCTGAAGACGAGTTCCTCCTGGGTCTGCAGGTCGCCGCGGCCTTCGGCGGCCACCATGATGCTGATCAGATCCTCGCGCGGATGCTTGCGTCGGTCGGCGGCGAGATCCGAGAAGTAGCGGCGCACGTCGGCGATCGCCCCGCGCACTTCGACGCCCGGATCGTTCGCGCTGATAACGGGGTCGAGCGGGAC
>JBOHWI010000207.1:0-1951 GCA_050736675.1 Binatus sp. (SeqCode) | reverse complement strand
GTGGTGGGGATGGTGATCGTGGGCGGCGCGTTCGTGGCGTCGCAGGTGCTCGGACTATTCACGCTCAACTGGCTTCTGAATAACTTTCTTGGGTCGTTGTTTGTGATCCTGGTGGTGATTTTCCAGTCGGACATTCGGCGCGCGCTGACGCGCGTCGGCGCGCAATCGTTTCTCGGCCGCGGCGCGCCGGCGATCACAGCGGCCGAGGAAATTGCGACGGCGGCGGCGTGGTGCGCGGCGCGCAAGGTAGGCGCGCTTATAGTGATCGAGCAGGACGACGGGCTGGGTGAATTCGTCGAGACCGGAAGAGTCGTTGACGGCAAGGTCTCGCCGGAACTGCTCGAGACGATTTTCATGAACGGCTCTCCGCTGCATGATGGCGCGGCGATAATACACGGCGATCGGATACTCGCGGCCGCCTGTCTGCTGCCGTTGTCGCAAAATCCCAACGTGAGCCTGTCGCTCGGCACGCGCCATCGCGCGGCGATTGGCCTGAGCGAGGACAGCGACGCAGTGGTGCTGGTGGTGTCGGAGGAGAGCGGGCAGATTTCGCTGGCGCGCGGGGGCGTGCTGAGCCGCGGTCTGGAAGCGGCCGAGGTTCTGGCGACGCTGAGGAAGTTGCCGGATTAGGAGCGCGGCGCAGGAAAGTTACCGGACGACGCATCGATGAAGCTGGGAGATTTGAAACATCTGTTTTCGGCGGGCGTCTCGCGGCGGCTTCGCGGCGGCAACCTCGGGCTGCGCGTGCTGGCGTTGTTGCTCGCGATCGGACTGTGGATCTTCGTCAATGCGGGCGAGCGGGGCTCGGTCGAGACGCTCAGCGTTCCTATCAGCTACGCCACGCTGCCGGAGGGGATGGTGATCGTGAACCATCCGCCCACCCAGGTGAAAATCGAGGTGACCGGTCCGCGCACGCTGCTGTCGCTGCTGGAACCCGAGCGGCTCACGCTCAAGATCGATCTGCGCAGCGTTCAGACCGGGCAATCCGAGTACAAAATCTATCCCGCTATGTTCAACGTGGGACGAAATACCTCGGTGACGAGCATCTCGCCGGATCAAGTGTCGCTCGACGTCGATCGCGTGGTTACACGCGACGTGCCGGTGCATCTGGCGGTGGAGGACAAGGTCGCGCCGGGCTACACGATCTCGTCGGTCGATATTACGCCGCCCAGCGTGACGATCGTCGGGCCGGGCCGTTACGTGACTCCGCTTGCCTCGGTCAACACGGAACCTTTCGATCTGAAAGGACTCGCCGCGGATACCGACCGTTCGGTAGATATCGCGCCGCCCGATGCGTCGGTGGGATTGTCCACCGGTCACGTCGACGTAAAGGTCAAAATCGCCGAGGCCATTACCGACCGCGAATTTCGCGCGGTGAACGTGGAAGTGAAGGACAGCGATTTCAAGTACCGCGTCGAACCGAAGCAGGCGACGCTGACGATTCGCGGGCCGGCGGTCAAGCTCGCAAGTCTCGTACCTAAGGGGCTGGCCTACGTCGATGCCAAGGGTGTCGCGCCGGGCTCGCACGAATTGCCCCTGCAGGTGGCGCTGCCCGACGGGATGCAGTTGGTGCGCCAATCGCCCGACAAGGTTAGACTGCGCATGTATCACGAGAAGCTGCCAACCACACCAGATGAGAACCCATCGTAAACTGTTCGGCACCGACGGCGTGCGCGGCGTCGCCAACCAGGAGCCGATTACGTCGGAGACCGCGCTGAAGCTCGGCCGCGCGCTCGCGCACGTGTTCCGCAACAGCAGCGGGCGTCATCGCAGAATTCTAATCGGCAAGGATACCCGGTTGTCGGGCTACATGCTCGAGACGGCGATCGAATCCGGAATCTGTTCGATGGGCGTGGACGTGTGGCTGGTGGGTCCGCTGCCGACTCCGGCGATTGCGTTTCTGACGCGCACGATGCGGGCCGACGCCGGGGTGGTCATATCGGCCTCGCAC
>JBOHWI010000206.1:0-5388 GCA_050736675.1 Binatus sp. (SeqCode) | reverse complement strand
TTAATCTTCGACAAGGCCTTGAGCCATAATATTCACGACCAAGTCATGGACAATATCGACAAGTCTGCCCACCTCGGCACGGTAGGTGACTACAAGCTGCATCAGATCACGAACCAGGCCTTCTACGATCTCGCGCAGGCTCTTGGCCACAAAGACGTCGGTCTGGCTTCGGTCCACTGAGCCAAAGATACGCTGTAGGCAGCGTCGGCCTCCGTCGCGGGACCGTTGTGCATGAGGATTCAGCGGATGTAACGGCTGTTCGCGACGAACAACTTCAGCGAGTAATTCGTTGTTAAAGGTGGCGTTAGTGTAGCGTCCCGTAAATAACTTTACAGTGGTCGGTCCCACCGGCTATAGTGGTGCGCGAGGTGCCGCCACGGCACTACCACCCTGTTTGCGGCGCTTGACGTGCTCGATGGCAAGGTGGTTACGCAGTGCAAACCGCGCCACCGCCACCAGGAGTTTTTGGGATTTCTCAAGCATCTCGACGCCAATATCCCAGCCGCTCTCGACGTCCACCTGATCGCCGACAACTACGCCACCCGCAAGCATCCCCGGGTCAAAGCGTGGCTCGCCGGCCATTCGCGCTACCACATGCACTACACGCCGACCTACTCGAGTTGGCTCAACCAGGTCGAGCGCTGGTTCGGACTCATTAGCCAGCAGGCTATCCGGCGCGGCTCGTTCACAAGTGTGCGCGAGCTGGTGCAAAAGATCGACGCCTTCGTAACCCACTACAATCTTCACCGCCGCCCCTTCATCTGGACCGCCACCGCCGATTCCATATTCGCAAAGCTGCAACGCCTCTGTAAATTTATTAATGGGACACTACACTAGCCGCCGCAGCAAGAATCGTGGCCGTCACTACGTCTTCGAATCTCGCGAATCGACTCGACTCCATCGTCGGCGCCGCCCGCGTCCGCGCGCCAAATTCGACTGAAGCGCGAGCAGCCGAGACGATCGTCGAGCCGGATTCCGTAGATCAGATTTGCGAAATCGTCCGCATCTGCGAAGCGGATCGGATTCCGCTGGCGCCCATGGGCGCGGCCCGCTCGCTTGCGGGTATTCGGCGCTCGCCCGTCGCGCTCGGCATCTCGATGGCGCGGCTGACGCGGATTGTCGCCCACGAGCCCGACGACATGACAGTTGTCGCGGAGTCGGGAATCACGGTAGGAGAACTGAACGCGGCCATGGCCGCTGCCCGCCAGCGGCTTCCCGTCGATCCATGCAGGCCGGAATTGACGACGCTGGGCTCGCTAATCGGTGCCGCGCATTCCGGACCGCTTCGCCTCTCCGAAGGTACCTCGCGCGACTTGCTCATCGGAGTTAGCTTCGTCGGTCACGGCGGCAACCTCGTTCACGGCGGCGGTCGCGTGGTTAAAAACGTCGCCGGGTATGATTTGATGAAGCTGATAGGCGGATCGTTCGGCACGCTCGGAATAGTAACGGAGGCGACGTTCAAAGTGCGCCCCATTCCAACGGACTTCGGTCTTGCCGCAATTGGCTATCCGCACGCCGCAGACGCGTTCTCCGCAGCTCGCATACTCAACGACGCACTGCCACTGAGTAATCTCGATATACTCAGTCCCGGCTTCACAACCCGCCTCGATTTCAATAGTCAATTTCTCCTTCTGGCCGGCTTCTCCGGAAATCCACTGGAGATCGGCTACCAAGCCGGGCGCATTCGCGATTTGGTCGGCGCGGGCGGAGAAATCCTCGACGGCGACGCCGCCCTCAGAAGCTATAAGATGTTGCGGGACATCGACTTTTATTCTGCTCCGCTGGCGGCGCAAATCGCAGTTCCACCCGCGTTTCTCGCACGAGCGCTGGAGACTTGCTGCGTCCAATTCCGCGCTCACGCAGGCTCCGGCGTCGCGCAGTTTGTCCCGGCCGGCAAAGACCCTGCCGACGCTCCCGCCAAAACCGTCGCGCGATGGCGGGAAGTTGCGCAGTCTGCTCGCGGCAACCTTCGATTGCTCGCGGCCGCGCCGGCCATTCGGGACTCGCTGGATGTTTTTGACACTCCCAATCAAGGCGCACTCGCTCTCATGCGTCGGCTCAAGGCCGCCTTCGATCCGGCCCGGATCTTCAACCCCGGATGTTTCGTCGGAGGGATTTGATGACCGAGCCCGACGCCACTTCACTGAATCCGGTTCACGACGTCTGCGACTACGATCTGCTGTTCGACTGCGTTCATTGCGGGCTGTGCGCGGAGGCCTGTCCGACCTACATCGTAACGCGAAGCGAGATGGATTCGCCGCGTGGTCGAATTTATTTGATGAAGTCGCTCGCCGAAGGCAGCATCGCGCTCGACGATGACGCGGCGCGCCATCTCGATCTGTGCCTTGGATGCCGCGGCTGCGAAACGGCCTGCCCGTCCGGCGTCCACTACGGCCGCCTGATCGAAGGCGCGCGTTCATTCGTCGAACGCAATCACCGCCGCGGCATCATCGATCGAATCAAGCGCAGCGCAGTGAGCGCGATTTTCCCATACCCGAATCGCCTCCGGGCGCTTCTCGCACCGCTAAAGGCTGTTGATCGCTTCGGCCTGAGACCCGTTCTCAGAGCTATCGCGCCGCGCATGATGCGCGACTGGCTCGATCTTCTTCTTCCACCTGAAGCCCGCCCGCTGCTCGACCAAATTACGGTCGCGCCGCGCAAGGATGCTCCATCGGTCGTCGTCCATCACGGATGCGTCGCGCAAGTTCTTGCCAACTCGGAGAACTTGAACAGTGAACGACTGCTGGCCGCCGCCGGTTATCGCGTCGTCCAACTCGAGCCGACCGCATGCTGCGGCGCACTCGATTTACATTCGGGTAACGCGGCGCGCGCCAGCGACTTTGCCCGCACAAACGTTCGCGCGCTGAAGAACTCGGGAGCGGACGCAATCGTGTCGGCCGCATCGGGATGCTCGGTGGCCATCGCCGAATACGGCAAATTGCTCAAAGACGAACCGGAATTCGCCGAAGACGCGAGCGCGGTTTCTTCCAAGGTCCGCGACCTGAGTTCCTTGCTGCTCGATGGACCCGTGAGTCCGCGGCGCGAATTTCGATGCCGAGTCACCTATCACGACGCTTGTCACCTCGCGCACGGACTCGGTGTGCGCGAAGCGCCGCGCAAATTGCTCACTTCGATCCCCGGCGTCACGCTCGTCGAGATGACAGAGTCAGATCTTTGCTGCGGCTCGGCCGGCGCCTACAACTTGACCGAGCCAGCAATGGCGCGCGAACTGGCGCGTCGCAAAGCCGACACCATCGTCGCGACCGGTGCGGACTACGTGGTGCTGGCGAATCCTGGATGCGAGTTTCAGATCGCCGCCGAGCTTCGCCGTCGCCGTTCGAAAATCAAGGTCGTCCACCTGGCCGACTTCCTGGCCATGGCGTCCCAGTGAGCGGTCACGAAATCAAGCTCTATTTCGCATACACGAGTCCGTACTCGTATCTCGCGATGCAACCAGCCTGCGATCTCGAACTGTCTCATAACGTACGAGTCCGTTTCATTCCGTATGGCGTGAACATCCGAAAGGTCTACGGCCCGCTTGACAGCGAAGATGCCGACCGGCGCAAAGTTCGCTATCTGTATATAGACGCGCGCCGAATCGCGAAGGAGCGCGGACTCGTCATCTACCCGCCGAAAAAGATTTTCAGCGCGCGTCTGGCGTTCTACGGCGGCCTCTTCGCAGCGAAGCACCAACAGTTTCGCCAGTACTCGAGTCGCGTGTTCGAGCGATTCTGGAAACAGGACCTCGATGTGGAAAGCCGCGATGCAATTTCAGCGATCGTTGCCGAACTCGGCCTCGATGCCGCCGAATTTCTTCGCTATGCCGACACTGACGCTCGCGCCGACCTGGATGCATGCTTCGCCGAGGCCGATCGCGACAAGATTTTCGGCGTGCCGACGTTCATTGTGGAGAGCGAACCGTTCTGGGGTGAGGATCGAATCGAGTGGGTGATTCGCAAGCTGGACGCGATGGGCCTTCGCCGCTGAGATTTAACTCTGGTTAATCGGAATGTGTCGAGGCTGCGACTTCACGCGCTCGAGCCACTCGCGAACGGCCGGATAGCCCGCCAGATCGAACCCACCTTCGGCGGCAACGTGAGTGTAGGCATATAGGGCGACGTCGGCGACTGAGTAATGCTCGCCGACGAACCATTCGCGCGACTTCAGGTGCCCTTCCATCACCCCAAGTGCATCGTATCCGCGCGGCCGCATTAGCGTGTCAATAATAGTGCGGCGCGGATCTCGCACGTCGGGGTGAATCACGAGGTATCGGACGCTCGCGATGTACGGTTCGTGGCTGTATTGCTCGAAGCACAGCCACTGAAGAATCTGCGCGCGCTGGAAGCGATCCGCCGGCATGAACTGCGTGCCCTCAGCAAGGTACGATATGATCGCGTTTGATTCGTACAGCAGCTTGCCGTCGTCCAACTCGACCGCCGGAATTCGGCCGTTCGGAAATTTGTGCAGAAATTCCGGCGTGCGCGTTTCGCCCTTGGTTATATCGAGCTCGACTCGCTCGAACGCAATCCCCAGTTGCGTCAGCAGCAGGCGAACTTTGTAGCCGTTGCCCGACGGTAGATAGTCGTATACGCGAATCATCGACGATCAGAGTTCAGGACTCGACGGCAGGAAAGTCTCGCCCATCAGGTACGCATCGACGGCGCGCGCGGCTTCCCGCCCCTCCCATATCGCCCATACTACCAGCGACTGCCCGCGGCGCGTGTCGCCGGCGGCGAAAACTCCCGGCACGCTCGACATGTAATTCTCGCACTGCACGTTGCTGCGCGGGTCTAGTTTGAGACCGAGTTCCGAAATGATGCCGTCGGGCTCGGGCCCGAGAAATCCAAGCGCGAGCAGCACGAGGTCGCACTCGATTTCGAAATCGGTGCCCGGAATTTGCTCCATCACCATCCGCCCCTTGTCATGCTTCCAGTTGAGTCGCACGCCATGAAGTTTCTTCACCACGCCGTTTTCACCGGAGAACCTGCTGGTGTTCACGCTCCAGTCGCGCTGCACACCCTCTTCGTGCGAGCTCGAGGTGCGCATGATCATCGGCCAGTCGGGCCACGGCATTTCGTCGGTGCGCTTTTCCGGCGGCATCGGCAGCAACTCGAACTGATGCACGACGATCGCGCCCTGCCGATTCGAAGTGCCCAGGCAATCCGAACCCGTGTCGCCGCCGCCTAAAATGACCACGCGCTTCCCGTTGGCCGTGATCTCGGCGGCCTTGTCAAGCGCGTCGCCAAAATTGCGCTTGTTCTGCTGCGGCAGGAATTCCATTGCGAAGTGGATTCCCCCGAGCTCGCGGCCCGGGATCGGCAGATCGCGCGGCTTGGTCGCGCCCATCGTCAGCACGATTGCATCGAACTTCGAGCGCATCTCGTCGGC
>JBOHWI010000205.1:0-11157 GCA_050736675.1 Binatus sp. (SeqCode) | reverse complement strand
TAGCTAGCCGGCGCGGCGATCCTTGCTCACCTACGGCCTTCTTCGACCCAGGGTCCTGCGGTCTGCCGCGCCCGCTGCTATCTTGATACGCTGGTCCGCAGATACAAGGGTCCTTGTTCAGCGCGCGTTCTTTGCGCGCGACATACGATTCTGCCTCTGTTCTCTGCGTTCCGCATTTTCCGTCATCCTGACGACCCGAGCAACGCGACGGGAGGAAGGACCTCGGACAGCTTCGCGCCACGCGAAGCCGGCACCGCTCCCAGTCGGCCGCGGGCCTCAACCCGTTCCCCTCTCCCTTGTCATACCACGAGGGCTCGTTAGACGGCGCCGAGGTGACGGGCGATATCGCTCGCGATGCGCGGCTGGCGGCGGCTATCGCGTCGATGCGGCTTGCGCTGTTGGCACTTCCTCCGCCGTCGGCGGCACTGGAATCAATTTTGGCGCCTTTACAAGATAGTCGTTGTGGGCAGGAACTTGTAGGGCAATCGGTATCGTCGTTCGCGCGTAGCCGGCAGGGGCATTCGCGACGAAACCGATCGCGTACGAGTGCCGTTCGTGCAGGTCGTCCGCGATTTCTTCGCATGCCTTCTTCAGCGCTCCATCACCGACTTTTTGGATGATGTAGCTCTTGCCGCCGTTCGCGCCGGCAAGTCTCGACAACGTAGTGGTATCGACGCTTTCGTCGTCATCTCGGCCCATAATAAAAGGTCCAACGGCGACGCTCGTCCCGTGCGCCGCGTTCGGATCGCCAATTCCGATTGAGTACACGAGCACGCCGCTACTCTTCGCGGCCTGCACGACATCGTCGGCAGTCGAAGAACTCGTGTTGTCCATGCCATCGGTAATCACCAGCAACACTTTTCTTTGGTTGTGTGACGCCTGCGCCTCTGAGATACCTTGCGCAATCGCGTCGAAGAGTGCGGTCTGGCCGTATGCGTGAAGCAGGTCGAGCCGTCGAACCAGGGCGTCGTGGTCATTCGTCAGGGGTTGCAGCAGGAACGGGTGGCTGGAGAACGCGAATAGGAACACCTCGTCCCGCGGGTCGAGAGTTTTTACAAACTGTTCAATCGCGGCACGAGCCTGCGGCAGCTTCGGAGTCATACTGCCGGAAGTGTCCACCAGGATTCCGACAGTTGCCGGAGATTCCTCGCCCGCGCTAAAGAAATTGATTGGTTGCGGGGCACCGCTGACGGAGAGCTGGAAGTCGCTCTTGCTCAATCCATCGACATAGCTCCCATCAGGTTTCGCGACCGTCGCCGCGATCTCGGTGTAGCCAGGAAGGTTGCGAATCGCCTCGGGCGCTACGACATTTTCCGTAGTACCGACTTCCCGCTTCGGTTTGGCGGGCCGGGCCGCTGCCTCGGCAAGCACTGCGGACGGCGCCAGGTCGGCTCGTACCAGCGCGCTGGAATTGTTCGCCAGAGCAACCGTTGGCGTTATCTTTCCCGGCGAACCGTCGATGCCTAATGCATAGCCCTCGCCTAGTTGCTTCGTGATTGTAGTGACCGCCGCCGCAAGCGATGCTCCGTCGTCCGACTCCACCGGTTTCGCGAACAGCGCCTGTCCGCCGCCATCCGCGGCCAACTTCTTCACCGCCCCCGCATCCAGCCTAATGGTGCCGCGCAGTTTCGACACCAAATAGCTGTCCCGAGCCTCGGGATCGCCGATCCCGACCACCCGGAAAGTAACACCGCTTTCGCGAACCCGAGCGAGCAACGGAACACTTTGGTCGATTGCGGCCTGATCGAGGCCGTCGGTCATCAGCACCAGCACGCGATTCGGATAGTGCGCGCCGGACAGCGTTTCAAGTCCCACCCGGATGCCGTCCGAGAGTCGCTTCTCGCCGGACGGCATCACCGCATACATTTTTCGCAGCGCGAGCGAGTGATCGGTGGTGAATGACTGCGCGAGGGTCACAGCCCCGAGCGGCGGCCGATTGCCGGGTTGGTAAGTTCCCCCAATCATAACAAGCGCGGCTTCGTCGCATTCGTTGAGCCGTTCGCCGGCGCGGTCCAGGCCGGTTCGCACCTTCGCCAGGTCGGCAGCCGACGATACGACCGTCTTGCGGTACATGCTTTCGGAAACGTCGCCGACAATAACCAGTGAGACCGGTGTGGTAAGGGCGGACTCCTCGCGAAAATACACGATGGGAACCGAGTTGGGACCCGACCGCACAGTGAAGTCGGCTTTCTTCAAGCCGTCGATCGGAGCGCCGTCCGGGTCCGTCACCGAAACCGCAAGCTGCGTGTAACCGGGTCTGGACCGCACGCTGGCGGGGGCCAGATCGGGTGGGCGGCAGAGGTCGAGTGGGGCCGAAACTGGGTGTGCCGCAGATGACGTCGGCGCAGCCGTGGCTCCTTGGTTCGGCAGTCCGGGCGAAGGCTGACTCGCTGCGCTGCAACCCGCGATGAGTCGCGCACAGATCAGCACTACCAGCAACCGTTCAGAGCATCGCAGCCGCACTGCCTTCAATCCATCCACCATTTCGTATCGCAACTTGTGTCAAAGGTCGAGACTAACCTTAATGTTTACGTGACAAGGTGAGGAGAAGATCGCCCACAGCCTCAGGTAACTGACTGA
Source organism: Binatus sp. (SeqCode) (assembly GCA_050736675.1). Taxonomy (GTDB): domain Bacteria; phylum Desulfobacterota; class Binatia; order Binatales; family Binataceae; genus Binatus. The sequence goes on along the minus strand of JBOHWI010000205.1, from coordinate 8,577 downwards.
ACAGCGCGACGAAGGAGCGCGGGACTACAGCACAAGCAAAAATCACTGGGTGCAGATCCCGCCCTGAGCCGAAGGAGATCCCCACCCGCCTGACAACCGTTGTCATCCGGCTATGCCACAATACTTAAGATGACTCTCTCAACCGCTCTCGCCACCAATGCACTGACTCAACCGCAGCGGACAATTCCAACCCGAGCGAACTCATCCCTCCTCGATCGTCACATCACTCCCCACTCGATGGAAGAAATGGAGGAGTTTGACCAAGTCAACAAAAGTTTCCCGATCTTCGTATTTTTCATTTCAGAACATTGTTTGTTTAAGCAGCCCTCTCTCTCACTGTGCCGCGCGCTTTCTCGACACGAACGGCGCGACAAATGCGCGACCCGGATCCGGCAACAGGTTCAGGAATTTCATCTCGGCGAAATCGCCGATCAGCTGGAACCCGGAGAACGCCGCGTTGTCCACGCGGATCCGCCGGAAGTGCGATAGTTCGAGCCGCATGAAGTGGCACAACACGGTGCGGATTATGTCGCCGTGCGAGACGAACAGGACGCGCCGTCCGCTATTATCATCAATCGCGCGCCGCACTGCCTCGACGCCTCGCGATTGCACTTGCACGATCGTCTCACCGCCGGGAGTCGGCGTGTCCAGCGGATGCTCGCGATAGTTCAGGTAGTCGGCATCCTCGACCAGGTCGTCGTACACCATCCCCTCCCAACGCCCGTATTGGACTTCCGACAATTGCGGGTCTTCGGCGATCGGGATGCCGCCGATGCCGGCCGCGATTATCTCCGCCGACTGCCGCGCACGCACCAGCGGGCTTGTGACGATCAGCTCGGGCGCTATCAGGCGCGCGAACGGAATCGCGGCTTGCACCTGCGCGCGGCCATGCTCGTCGAGTTCGATCGGATTGCGGCCCATCACCCGGCCTTCGCGGTTCCACGCGGTCTCGCCATGGCGCATCAAGAGCGCGATTCCTCTCATCCCGTTGCTGCCTTTCAATTTATCCGCCACGTAAAACGGTCCCAGCGCCATCGAAATCGCCTCGGTGATGGAAATGCCGCCCAAAAAAGCGGCGGGACATCGCTCATGAGCTCCCGCCGCAATCAAACCAGATTTTCGACTATGCAGACAGTCGCGTGAGTGTTACCGCGCCGACGCGGTCGCGCTTGCGTGCGATTCACTCGCAGGCGCGATTCCATTCGCGGGCGCGCCCAGACCGCAGAACGCTTCGTAGTCGATGAGCGTAGTTTGCGTGGGGTGCTCGCTGCAGACGGGGCACTTCGGGTCTTTGCGGATTTTCAAAATGCGGACGTAGTCCTTGTCCGACAGCGTGTCGAAATAAACCATCTTGCCGATCAGCGGAGAGCCCGCACCAAGTATCAACTTGATCGCCTCGAGCGCTTCGATCGAGCCGATCAACCCTGGCAGCGCGCCGAGCACGCCGGCTTCCGCGCACGACGGCGCCATGTCCGGCGGCGCCGGCTCGGGATACAGGCATCGGTAGCAGGGCCCGCCCTTGGCCGGATAGAAGACCGTAGTGTTGCCTTCGAAGCGGAAAATCGCGCCGTCCACCAGCGGCTTCTTCGAGAATACGCACGCGTCGTTGATCAGATATCGAGTCGGGAAATTATCGCCGCAGTTCACGACGACATCGTAGTCCTTGACGATATCCATCGCGTTCTCGGACGTCAGCCGCACGTCGTGACGAATCACCTTGATACCGGGATTCAGCGCGTTGATCGACTTTTGCGCCGACTCGGTCTTGGGCATGCCGACGCGATCGGTCGTGTGGATTATCTGCCGCTGAAGGTTCGACATATCGACCATGTCGAAATCGACCAGCCCGATCGTGCCGACGCCCGCCGCCGCGAGGTACAGCGCCGACGGCGAGCCGAGCGCGCCCGCGCCGAGCAGCAGCACCTTGCCGTCGAGCAGTTTCGCTTGGCCTTTCTCGCCGACTTCGGGAATTACGAAATGGCGCGAGTAGCGGGTCAGCTCCTCGGCGTTGAACGCGCGATCCGCGATCCACGGCAGCCCGCGATCCTTCCACGCGCTGAACCCGCCCGTCATGTTGTACACGTTCTCGTAGCCGAGCTCGCGCAGCGTGCGCGCCGCCAGCAGCGAGCGCGTGCCCGACGCGCACTGCAGAATCACGGGAGTCTTGTGGTCGGGCACCTTCTCCTCGATTCTGAGTTCCAGGAAGCCGCGTGGAATCGCGACCGCCTGCGGAATATGCCCCTGCCGCCACTCGTCGCTCTCGCGCACGTCAACCAGCACGGTGCCGGGCTTTTCGATCATCGCGCGCGCCTCGTCGATCCCGATCTGCTCAATCGTCGAACGCGCTTCGTCGAGAATATTCTTCGAGGTTTTCGCCATAAGTTTTTCCGTTCGATCCGTCGGCCGATCCGGCCTCAATATACAACTATAACCACGCGGGCGAGTCACGCCAGGTGGCGTGGGGCCTGCTATCCGCCAATCATTCGATGCGATTCGACCAGCGTCCGTATGAAGGCGAGCACCTGCGCCCCATGTCCGCGCGGCATCACTTCATGAAAGGCGCGCCGCACGCGAAGCTCGCTGTCGAGCACGAAGGTCGAGCGCGCCGCATACTTGCCATTCAAAACACCCAACGCTGCCGCCAGCTTCCCGTCCTGGTCCGCGAGCAGGATGAATGGAAGCGCGTGCTTGTCGGCGAACGCGCGATGTCGCTCGGCCGAGTCGGTGCTCACTCCGACAACGACGCAATCCAGCGCCCGGAACTGTTCAAAACTGTCGCGAAATTCCTTGCCCTCGACGGTGCATCCGGGCGTGTCGTCCTTCGGGTAGAAATAAACGACGACGTTATGGCCGCGAAAATCCGCGAGCCGGTGCGGCTGGCCGTTCGCGTCCGGCAGCGAGAGTTCGAGCGCCGCCGAAAGATCGGGAATGCCGTTCGCTTCAGCCGGCGGCATGCGCCTCCGCCTCGGCCAGCGAGCGCCGCTTGGTGAATTTGATCGCCGCGTTGTCGATGTTGATCGAGCACAGCGACCCGCACATCGTGCAGACGTTGGAGCCCGCCGCCTCGCTTTCTTCCTTGTAACGGCGCGCCTTGTCGGGGTCCATCGCCATCGCGTACATGCCTTCCCAGTTCAGCGCCTTGCGGTAGCGCGACATCTGATCGTTCCAGACCTTCGCCGCGCGCACACCTTTGACCAAGTCGCCCGAGTGTGCCGCGATTCGCGTGGCGATCACGCCTTCGCGCACGTCGTCGATATCGGGCAGCCGCAGATGCTCGGCCGGGGTCACGTAGCACAGAAAATCGGTGCCGGCCGCCGACGCGATCGCTCCGCCAATCGCGCCCGTGATGTGATCGTAACCCGGCGCTACGTCGCAGGTAAGCGGTCCGAGCACATAGAAGGGCGCGCCGCCGCAGACTCGCTTCTCGAGTTTGACGTTCGCCTCGATCTGATCGAGCGGCACGTGCCCCGGACCTTCGATCATCACCTGCACGCCCATCGCGCGCGCGCGATCGGTCAACTCACCCATCAGCAGCAGCTCCGCGATTTGCCCGCGATCGGTCGCGTCGCCGGTGGCGCCCGGACGCAGTCCGTCGCCGATCGAAATGGTCACGTCATGCTCGCGCAGCACTGCGCAGACCTCGTCGAAGTGCTCGTAGAGCGGATTCTCGTTGCCGGTGCGCTCGATCCATGCCGCCAGCATCGCACCGCCGCGCGACACGATGCCCTCGATTCGCTGATGCCCGCGCAGCCGCTTCACGCTCTCGCGCGTGACGCCGCAATGAAGCGTCATGTAATCGACGCCCTGGCGCGCCTGCCGCTCGATAACGTCGAGAAAGTACTCGGCTTCCATCTCCATGATCGAGCGCTCGGAGCCGAGCTGGTAGATCGGTACGGTGCCGAGAATCACGCTGCATCGCGACAGAATCTCCGCACGGATTTTGTCGAGGTCGGTGCCGGTCGAAAGGTCCATCACCGAGTCGGCGCCGAAGCGCACCGCAGTGTAAAGCTTCTCGATTTCTTCTTCGAGGAGTTGATGGAAGTTCGACGCACCGATGTTGGCGTTAACCTTGGTGCGCAGGCCCTTGCCGATTCCGATTGCCCTGAAATCGTGATGGAGGTTGTGCGGGATCACGGCCTCGCCGGTCGCAACCAGCGCGCGAATTTCTTCGGGCGAGAAACCTTCGTCCTCGGCAACTTCAGTCATCTGCCGGGTGATGATGTTCTTGCGGGCGGCTTCAATCTGGGTCATCGCGTCACCTCCGCGGCCGGATCGCTCCGGCCTTGGATCTAAAAGTATAGCTCAATCGTCGCCGTACTCGATGCCGTTCTTTTCGCACAGCGCGCGCAACTGCTGGATCATCCGCTCCGCGCGCGCCAGGTGCGCCACCGCGATAAAGTTCGCCAGCGCCACCAGCGTCAACGCTCCCGTCGCCCAGTACATGTGACTGAGCACGGCGGCTAAGTGATCCGCCTCGCTCGCGTGAATCGCGCCGACGCCCTTCGCGTAGGCGACGAACAAGACGAGCAGACCCGCCAGCGTCAGGCCGATAGTCACTCGCGTCATCTGACTACTTGCCGCCGCGGACAGGGTGCCGGTCGATGGCGGTGAGGTCGTCGATGCGATCCGGCGCCTCGGCGTAATGCTTGGGCGCGTCGCGATTGGTGTAGGTCTTCATCTCGGGCCGTTGCATATCGTAAACCGCCGCGTCCTGCTCGCGGTACCACTCGAGCATCTCGTTCATGTTGCCGTCGCGGCCCTTCTCGGCCAGCACGCGCGAGCGATGCATCAGAAGTTCCTTTTGCTCGACGAAGTCCTTGCGGTCGAAGCCCCAGATGCGAGGGTGCACGTAGGTGTCCATCCGAATCGCGTCGCAGGGGCAGGCCTCGACGCACAACCCGCAGTAAATGCATCGCAGAGTGTCGATCTCGTAGCGCACCGGGAATTTCTCGACGTGCGGATCGGGCGACTCGCCCGCTTCTATATATATGCATTGCGCGGGACACGCCGTCGCGCACAGAAAGCACGCGGTGCATCGCACGGAAGAATCCTCGCGCAGAGTCAGGCGGTGGCTGCCGCGAAAATTGTCGGGATAATATTTGCGCTCTTCCGGATACTGCGTCGTCGAAGTCGCGTTGACGCCCTTCTTCATGCCGAACAGATGCGCGGTGTGCAGCGCGAGGTTGCGCACGAAGTGGTAGTTGGTGATCGCAAGACCTCGTAGGATTTCGGGGATATAAATCCGCTCCCAGAAGGTCATTTGTTCGCTTCTCTGCATCTCTAAACCAGCGCCAAATCCATTGTCTGAACGGGGTTTTCTGCGTTCGCCGGACTCTGAAACTAGACTATAGAGAGTGCCGCGAATTGCAGTCAAGTTGGCTGGATTAGCGGCTGTTGCACGCGGTGTGACAAATGTTGCATTGCGTGCTACGCTCCTTCTGGTGCTCAAGACCTTCCGCCACAAGGGATTGAGGGAGCTATGGGAAACGGGACGCACGGCAAAGGTGCGCGCGAATCTGTGCACGCGCTGTCTGAATCGCCTGACGGTGCTGAATCGAGCTGTGCATGTGCGGGAGGTCACGGGTCCTGGATTCGATACCCATCCGCTCGCGGGTACGAATCCGCTCCGTTACTCGCTGTCGGTGAGCGGTCCGTGGCGAATCACGTTCCAATTTGAAAACGGCGATGCCTATGCAGTCGATCTAGAGCAGTGCCCCTGATCGCTACAGCTCATTTTCGAGTCCACACCGATGAAAGGAGGAGCAATGCCGCAGGAGTACGCTGTTGACCAACAGAAGGTCGCCGCACGAAAGCCGATTCATCCTGGCGTAATCTTCGGCGAAGAAGTGATGCCGGAACTGCGCAGGAAGCGGACGGTCGGCGAGATCGCAATCCTGCTGGGCGTCAGCCGGCAGACACTTCACCGGGTCACTGTCGGCGACATCAGTATCAGTCCCGAAATGGCCGCGCGCATCGGAAAGCTCGTGGGCAACGGCGCGCGCATCTGGCTCGCCATGCAGGCTGACTATGACGCCTATGAAGCAACCCACCGGCTCGAGAAGGAGCTGAAGAAGATTCCGACACTCGCATAGAACCGGATCATTGCGGCGCGTCGGGCTTCGTCGCGGGCTCCGGTGGCTGTGGCCAGGTATGATGGTAGTAACCGTACTTGTCGATCGTGGGAAACGGGGTCGGCGTGGCAGCGGCTTCATTGCCCGGCGGGCTGTCGCCTTCACTTTCGTCGACTTCCACCGGGAAACCTTCGATTTTCGACGGCAGTTGCCGCGTCACCGCATCGATGTTCTTTTGATCGTCCACCTCGACCAGTATCGCCGCCTCGTGCTGTCCATCGATCTCGCCGGTGACGACCCTGACGTGCGGAATTTTCATCAACTCGGCGCGATGACGCTTGGCGGCGGCTTCGGCATCGTGCAAATCCTCGGCAGTCTGCTCTTGAGCCAGCGTTTGCGCGTTCAAATCGGGCGCGGCGCACGCGACCAGCGCAATCGCAATCGCGACCCAGGCAATTTTCCCAAGTTTCATTTCAGCTACTTCAGTCGCGTATAAAGCCGGGTCGGATTCTCGTGCAAGATTTTTTTCGGCACGCTCGCATCGAACTCCTTGCGGCCTGCCGTCAGGCTCACAGTATGCGGGAATCTGCTGTCGAAGTGCGGATAGTCCGACGCATACAGAATGTGCTCGGCGCCAACCGTATCGACCACGAACGGCAGCGTCTCCTCGTCGGGATCGCACGAGATGAAAAAATTCTCGCTGCGAATCACCTCTGACGGTTTGCGACGAAGAAACGGCACGTACTCCGGCATCAGCTCGTAGTGCTCGTCGAGCCGTTCCATCCAGAACGGCAGCCAGCCCACACCCGCCTCCAGAAACGCGACGCGCAACTTCGGGAAAATGTCCAGCACGCCGCCGCCGACCAGCGACGCGATCCCGCGCATCACCTCGAACGGATTGGTCGCCGAATGCTGGATGAACAGATTGTTGCCCATCTCGAACGTGCCCATGCCGTACGGCGGGCGCGCGGTGCCGCCGTGAAAACAAGCGGGCAGGTCGGTCTCGACGCACGCCTTCCAAATCGGATGGAACGCGGGATGGTCGAGCAGCTTGTCCTCCATGTGCGCCGACAGGTAGATGCCGACGCACCACGGCTCGTTCGCAACGCGCCGGATTTCCTCAGCAGCCAGCTCGGGCGCGCGCATCGGCACGACGGCCACACCCTTCAAGCGGTTGGGGTACGCGGCGCAGTAGTCGGCGAGCCATCGATGGTACGCGCGAATCATCGCGACTTCGAAATCGACGCTGTCGAGCGCGCAGAAGCTCGACACCACCGTCGCGAACAGCACGGCGACGTCGATTCCTTCGCGAGCCATGTCCTTGATGCGCACGTGCGGATCGAAACCGCCGCGAATGTCGGGCCGCTCGCCGTGCGGCTTGCGTCCGGTTCGGGTCAGCGGCTTGTCGGGCGTCGCAATTCCCAGAGGCCGGCCAGTATTGAGCTGATGGAAGTAGCCGAAAAAATATCTCGACGCCCGGGTCGACGCGATCTTCTTCAGTTCGTCGAGCGCCGGCCTGAACTTGCTGTCGAGGTATTCGTCATAGAGCTCATTGGGCTCCATCACATGCCCGTCGGCGTCGATTACTTTGTTGCCGTTGAACATTGTCCACTTATCGCTCATCGCACGCGCCAAACTCAAGCGAGCGCTCCTTTCGCCGCCGCGCCGCTTCGATTAATCATTGCACGGCATGGATTCTCCCGCTGCCGCCTTCGAGCCCGTGCGCTCGATCACCTCGGCCGAAGCCGGGCACACCCTGCTCGCGAGCTTTCTGGGCTGGACGCTCGACGCTTTCGACTTCTTCATCCTGATTTTCGTGATGCCCGCCGTCGCGCGTGAGTTCCATCGCCCCATCTCGCACATCGCGTTCACGATCACCGCGACGCTCGCGCTGCGGCCGGTCGGTGCGCTGGTGTTCGGTTGGGTCGCGGACCGCTACGGCCGGCGCATCCCGCTGATGGTCGACGTCATCTTCTATTCCATCGTCGAAGTTTTGAGCGGCCTCGCGCCGAGCTACGGATGGTTCCTGTTTTTCCGCGCGCTGTACGGAATCGGGATGGGCGGCGAATGGGGCGTGGGCGCGTCGCTCGCGATGGAAGCGGTGTCGCCGCGACAGCGCGGATTTTTTTCGGGACTGCTGCAAGAGGGTTACGCTGTCGGCTATCTGCTGGCGGCGGCGGCGTTCTTCTTCGTCTTCCCGCACTACGGCTGGCGCGCGATGTTCTTTCTCGGGGGCGCGCCCGCGCTGCTGACAATCTATATTCGCGCCAAGGTTCCGGAGTCGCAGGCATGGCAGCGCACGCGTCCTGATCGGGCGAAAATTGGCGAGGCGGTTCGCGCCAACTGGAAATTGTTCCTTTACCTGTGCCTGCTGATGACGATGATGAATTTCGTCTCGCACGGCACGCAGGACATGTACCCGACCTTCCTCGAAAAGACCCGCGGCTTCGACACCCGCACCGTCGCGATCGTCGCCATCATCTATAATGTAGGCGCGCTGCTCGGC
>JBOHWI010000204.1:0-2924 GCA_050736675.1 Binatus sp. (SeqCode) | reverse complement strand
CTCCGGCGTTCCCGCGGGCAGGAGGAGGACCAGCGGTACGTCGGCTCAGGAAAACTGCTTTCATCGCCGCGTCCTTACGCCAGGAACTCACTGACTATCAGGTCCGCGCTGTTGCGCCAGATGTTCGACGTCGCCACGTTCGCGCTCGCGCCCGCGCCGGCCATGAATTCGGAGTTGAGCAGCTGGCGCGCGACTTCCTCGAGCGTCGGCGGCACCAGCAGGTACACGCCGCTGCGGCTCGACAGCGCGCCAAACGGCTGTCCCGCATCGGTTTTGAACGCTCTCATCGCCGCGCGCGCGGCGCCGTAGTTGGTCGGATTGCCGAGATCCGTATTGCTGGCGTATGCCAACTGCCACAGCCCGACTCCGGTGTTGGCGCGCCCGTCCACCCCGTAGCGGAACTCGCGGCGGTTGAACACCGCCTCGTCCGCGACGTTGGTCATTCGCGTCACTGCGTATTCGCGCCGCAGCTGAAATATGAATGGGCGAATCACCCGCGACGCATCGATCAGGTACCAGTACGCTCCCGATCCGCTCGAGTTGATATTCGCCGCCGTGGTTTCCGCCTGGCCCATCGGGCCGACCGGGTGCTCCACCGAGAAAAATGGCACGCCGTCGAAGCCCACGACCTCGCCCGGATTCGCGACCGCGTCTTTGATCATCGCGAACAGTAGCATGTCCGGATGCACCTTGGTGTCCCATCCGAGCTGCTCGATAATCGGTTCGTAGGCGCCGTAGGTATCGTCTTCGATGTCGTTGCGATCGATCGCGACCGTGTCTTCGAAGTTCCGATTGACTATTGTGTATTCATGCGTCTCGAGCGCCTGGATTACTCTGTCGCCCAGCCACTCGCGGAACTTGGTAGTGCGTCCGAGCCACGGGTAGGTAGTCTGGCGCGAGGCCGAACGCACCACGCTCGTGATTTGCTCGTAGTACGACGGCGGCTTCTCGAACCCGCGCTGGAAGACGACATCGAAGCCGGTGAACAATGCGGTCAGATTCGCTACGCTGATTTCCATCTAATTCTTCCTCGTCTTCATTTCTCGGCTGAATGTCATCTTCATACGGCCGCGGTCGCCTGATGCCAGAAATCCACCCACACCTGGCCGCTCGGATCGATCGCGACCACGGTTCCCGCCGCCGCATATTGCTGCACGCTCGCGCCGCTCGCGCGATCGGCCGCCGTGACGTTGTTGTCGTCGAGCGCGAAGCACACGAGCCCGACCTGCGCCGCGCCGACCGTTCCATCGGTCGCGTACAGGAACACGCCCTTGCGCGCTGTGATAGAAATCGCACCCGCCGCGCCCGGATTGTTGATCGCGTTCTGCCCCGGCACTCCCGACTTCACGTATTCCGCCCGCCCCACGACCTTGAGCGCGTTGGCCACCGTCGTCGTCGCCGACGCCGGCGCCGCGTTGCCCGCCGCGTTCAGCGCGACCATTCCACCCAGGTAAATGTTGGTGTTCGCTTCGACCGGATAAACCCGCATCCGGCCGCCATCGGCCATCTCGGGCGTGTTTCGCGCATTGCTTAGAGCCGCCATCTTTTCACCCTCGTTGATGCGCACCCGCGGCTTCGAAGCCGCGCGCGGCGCTGGTTAGTCCTGGCCGTTTCGAAAATCGGCGCCGCGGATTTCCGCATTCCTGAGCTCGGCCTCGGCCCGCTCCAGGCTCAGGAAGTCCGCACGACCGCGCTTGCGCCGGATAAACTCCGAATGCTTCAGGCCGAGCTGCGCGCAGATGGCCAGTTCGGCCGCGTTGAGCCCGCCCGCCCGCCGGTCGGCCGGCGGCTCTCCCGCCAGCCCCAAATTTTCGCCGACGATCGACGGCTGCTTGGCGGCGAACGCCTGGAATCCGCGCCCATCCGCGGCGCAGTACGCGATCGCCCACTCGCGCTGCGCCGGCACGATTTTGCCCGCGCGAATCGCCTCTTCCACCGTCTGCGCCGCACGCTCGCGCGCACGCTCGGCCTTGAGCGCGTTGAGCTCGGTGAGTGCCCGCTCGAATTCGGCAATCGCCACGAAATGCGCCGGGTCGTGCGAATGCGCATGCGCGCCAATCTCCGCCGCCGCATCGCCCGCCGCCCGCAGCTCGCGCACCTTTGCCACAATGTCCGCGACCGTCGCGCCGCCTTCGAGGTTCAGCAACTCGCACAACTCTTGATTTGGAAATTCCATACGCTCGTCCTTCGTTTCGTTGTCGGCGGCCGCCGTGCGCGACGCCGCAATCGCGGTCAGGTGAAGGTTTGGATTGTTGGTGAGACCGGCCCTGAGCAGCCGCGTCACACTGCCGTCTTTCGGATCGAACTGGAACACGGGCGAGACGTACCGGTACTCGCGCGCCACGATCGAACTCGCCGCCCTCGCCGTCCACTCCACCCGTCCCCACACCGCCCCGCTGCGCACTTCGAGCTCGCGGATCCATCCCGCGGCCGGCGCGGGCCGTCCTTCGGGTGCGCCGAAATCGGTCGCATGGTCGTAGTCGATCGGCAGGCCCGCATTCATTTGCAACGCGGTCGTCGACTCGATCACTGCCGTCGGATCGTCGAGCCGAAATGGTCCGCGGCCGTCGCGGCCGTAAAATACGCCCGCCGGCAGCAGCTCGATCCACTCCGGCGCCGCCGCGGCGCCCTCGCCCGCCGCCGGTGCGGAGGCGGGCGCACCGGCGGTATCGATCACGAACGAAGGAATCAGTTTGCCCGCCCGCGTCTCGCTTTCACCGCCGGTGCGTGTAATGAGGTCTTCCATCGAGGGGCATTGTGCATCGCTTTTCGAAATTGCATAAGGCTGAACAGTTCATCCCTGAACTTTGGTGGATACGTGGAAGATTATTTCTACTAATGCTGGCGATCGGCATCGAGATCGATCGGGGGATTCAAACCTTTCCTTGTCGTCTCGCATTCATCCACGATGCACTGCTACAAAT
>JBOHWI010000203.1:0-6494 GCA_050736675.1 Binatus sp. (SeqCode) | reverse complement strand
ACTTAGGCCTGCGCCTCAAGGACATCGAGATCGGCAGCTACGGAATCATTCCCGAGCACGGTGGAGCGCATCGCTCGATGGCGCCGCGCGGCGCGGTGATTCCCGACGACGTGCCGTCGCTCGGCTTCACGATTAACGACAAGGCCGAGTGCTGGGCCGACAACGTGACCGAGCTGTACGAAGAGGCCGTCGCGCGCCAGTGGAGTTCCGCGCGCGATATTCCGTGGACGGAACTCAAGCCGCTGCCCGACGACCTCGAGCGGGCGATGTGCCAGTTGTGCACCTTCCTGACCGAAGTGGAATTCATCGCGGCCGACGCGCCGACGCGGTGGATGGGTCAGATGAATCACGATTTCTTCGAAGTGAAAATGTTCCTGGCGACGCAGGCGATGGACGAAGCGCGTCACATGGACGTGTTTCGCAAGCGCGCGCTCGCCAACGGCGGCGGCCTCGGCAAGGCCAGCCCGATCAGCGAATTGTCGTTGAAACGGATCTTCGACTGCCCCAGTTTCTCGGCGCAGACCGGCCGCCTGCAACTGCTGGGCGAGGGTTTCGTGCTGACGATGTTCCGCCAGGGCGAGTTCCTGGCGCCGAGCCGCGTCGATCAGGAGATCTTCCGCCGTTGCATGCAGGACGAATCGCGCCATGTCGGATTCGGCACGATGCATATCCGTGCGCAGCTCAAGGATAATCCCACGGTGGCCGAAGAGCTTCACGAGCAGCTCGACGATGCGGAGCGGATTCTACTCGAGACTTTCAGCGTGCCTGAGGCGGTCGAGCCGATGGCGATCCTGATGGGCGGCGGCATCGATCATTTCGATAAGGGAATGGAGTTGCAGGGTCAGTTGTGGCGTCGAATCGTGCACGAGTATCTGCAGCGATGCGACTCGGCGGGACTCGACCGGCGTCCGCGATGTATCCTGCCGACGGATTTCAACAAGCTGTTCGAAGCTGAAGCCACCGCCTGATGCCCTCGTTTCCCGATTCAGCGTGGTTCCTCAGCCTCGGCAAGCTGATGCATGCCGAGGCTGAACTTTTCCGGCGGCTCGGCTACGCGGAGACGCGCTTCGCGGTGCGCGTCGTGCCGAACAACACCGGCAACGGCGGCGACCGGATCGTGGGGCTGGTGATCGACGGCTACCAGTTAACGGAAGCAAAGCCGGTCGCCGATCTGAACGAGTACGATCCGGACTTCGTGATTTGCGGCAAGCGCGAGATCTGGGATCGGATGCTGGCCGAGATTGCCGCACACGGGCGTCCCGAGCTGCGGCATACGCTGAGTTCGCTCGCGCTGGTGGGTGAGGAACTGTGGCTCGAGTCCACCGATCAGTTGCGCGAAGACAAGTTCTACCGCTTCAATCAAACGCTGCAGGAACTGCTGAATCTCGCGTCGAAAGTCCCGGCGTAAGAAAATCAACGAGTCCGCCGCAGCGTCCTTACGATCGAACGAAGGAAAAATCTCATGGACAAGCATCCGATTCGCTTTGGAGTGCAGACCGGACAGCAGAACATCGAGTGGGAAGCGTTGCGCAGCTTCTGGGCCAACGCCGACGGCTGGGCTACGACTCGCTGTGGGGATTCGATCACTTTTACCCGATCTTCTCGCCTGATCCCTCAGGGCCATGCTTCGAAGGCTGGACTCTGCTGAGTGCGCTCAGCCAGCACACCAAGCGTGCGCGCATCGGCGCGCTGGTCAACGGCAACACTTATCGCAACCCTTGCCTGACCGCGAAAATGACGGCAACGCTCGACCAGGCCAGCGGCGGCCGGCTCAACCTCGGGCTGGGCGCCGGCTGGTTCGAAGGGGAGCATCGAAGCCTCGGCTTTGATTTTAAGACGCTCGGCGGACGGCTGCAGGCGCTCGAGGAGTCATGCCAGATAATCAAGGGCATGTTCACGCAGGAAAAAACCACACTGCAGGGCAAGCACTACAACGTGGTCGACGCGATTTGTAATCCCAAGCCGGTACAAAAGAACCTGCCGCTGATGATCGGCGGACACGGCGAGAAAGTGTTGCTCAAGATCGTGGCGCGTCACGCTGATATGTGGAACATGGCCAACGCCGATGCCGCGGAAATGAAGCGCCTCATCGGCGTGATCGAGCGCCACGGTGACACGGTCGGCCGCAACACCGACGAAATCGAAAAGACGCTGGCGCTGGGGCTCTGCTACAAGGCGCCGAAACAGCGCGAAGAAATGCTCTCATCGGTCGTCGCAATGATGGCGCAGACGACACCAGAGCTTGCACGCGAGCGCATGATTATCGGCAGCAAGCAGGAGTGCGTCGACAAAATCGAAGGCTACCTCAAGGCGGGCGTCGCGCATTTCATTTTCATGCACAGTCCGCCGCTGACTGCCGAGGAAGACATCCAGGCATTCGCCGAGGACATCATTCCTCAGTTCCGTTCGCACTGAGCGACAAGGCGGCTGCGTCAAGAACTTATAGAGTCGTCGTGCGAGACGATGACACGACCTGGGTCATTCCCGAGTTCGTGGCGGCCATAACCGTTCCAAACATAATTACCGCGGATAGAATCGCGGCGAACACAAAGCCGGCGGTTTTCATGTGCATTCCTCTTGCCAGGAATACGCACGACGAGACGGAGCGGTTACGAGAGCTAAACGCCCCGTTAGGTTTAGCGGTTATGCCGCCCTGACGATCAGATCGTCGGCGTCGGAGCTGCCGCCCCGGCGCCCGCTGTGCGGCGTGCCGTGGCGAACGTCGCTGGCGAGGCCCAGCTTCTCGAGCGCGAGGATCAATAGGTAGCCGGCGTCGGGCTCGCGCCAGCTCCATCCGAGCCGTGCGGAGCCCGGGCGCGCGTGATGGTTACGATGCCAGTTCTCGCCCTGGAACAGATGCATCAGCGCGAGCCATCTGACGTTGCGGCTGGAGTCCTGGCCGAGCGTGACGCCCGGTTCGGTGTGGCAAACGCTGTTGACGAAACATTGCGCGTGCAGTCCGAAGCAGAGGCGAATCGCGCCCAGCCAGAAAAACGCGGCCGGGCTGAAATACAATCCGCCGAGGTAGGAAAGCGTGAGGATCGGCGTCTGGAACCATCGCCAGCCGCGATACTCGACGCCGCTGAGATCGGGACAGTAGCGATCGATGGGCGGCTCTCCCGCCTGCCAGAGCCATCGCAGGTGCGCCCACCAGAAACCGAAACGCGGGCTCGAGATGTCTTCCGGAGTGTCGGCCTTGGCGTGATGCAGCCGATGGCCGGCAGCCCACGTGGTCGGCGCGCCCGAGCCGTTGAACATCGCGAGGAAAATCAGCACGCCGCGCGCCCACGGGTTCAGCTTCAGCGAGCGATGCGCGATCGCGCGATGGTAGCCGACCGTAGTGCCGAGCCCGCCGAGGAACACGAGCGCTGTTGCGCCGAGAAACACCGGCCATCCGGGAAGCGGATACAGCACCAGTCCAATCGCGGCGGTTATATGAATCAGGCAAACCCAGAACAGTATCGAAATGTCGCGGCCCGAGGCGCGCCACCATGGCTGCTTCCACGGTTCGGTCTTTAAGTTTTCTGTCGTGTTCAAGTTCGTGAAAGCTGATGCCATTCGTCTCTCCGTCGATCGTATTTCGCCCACACCACCGCCCGCGCCTGTTTGGCTACACGGATGTTGATGCTCGGCCGCCGGACGCGCACGCGCGCCTTCCTGGTTGCCGCCAGCATCAGCACATTTTCACTTTTGACCGGGATTGCCTTCGATTCCAAGGCGGGGAGCGCAATGTGCTTGCCGTCGCGGACTAGAACATTACAGTAAGCGGACCCCGCGCGCTACATCAGATCGGATGCACACCACACTCCGTGCGCGCTGTTAACTTAACAAATGTTCCCCCCGTAACACGCGAGAAACACGCTACCGCGTGGTGGGGCGAGGCCGATCAGGCTGCTTTGTCATTCGCGGATGCGTGCGGTATGAATCGGAGCAGTATGCCATCAGAACTGAAGCAGCGAGTCGTGCGCGCGTCGAACATGAATTTTACCGTGCTCGAGATGGGTCAAGGACCGCTAGTGCTTTGCCTCCACGGCTTTCCCGACACGGCGCATTCGTTTCGCCATCAGATGCCCGCGCTGGCTGCCGCGGGATTTCACTGCGTCGCGCCCTTCATGCGCGGTTACTCGCCGACCGAGCCCGCGCCCGACGGCCGCTACGATTCGCCGGCGCTGTCCGAGGACGCGCTCGCGCTGGTAGCCGCGCTCGGCTACAAGGACGCGATCTTGTTCGGGCACGACTGGGGCGCGGTGGCGGCCTACGGCGCCGCGGCCGCCGCGCCCGATCGCGTCACCAAGCTGGTCACGGCGGCAGTCGGGTACGGCTCGGGCTTTTTCGAGGCGCTCGCGACCAGCTACGCGCAGCAACGCCGCTCCTGGTACATGTTTTTCTTCCAGACCAAGATTGCCGAGGTGGCGGTCGGTTTCAGCGACTTTGCCTTCCTTGAAAAACTGTGGGCCGACTGGTCGCCGGGATGGAAATGGGCGCGCGAGGACATGGAAGCGCTCAAGCGATGCTTCCGCGCCAAGGGCACGCTGGAGGCCGCAATCGGCTATTATCGCGCGACGCTCGGGCCGGCATTCAACATGCCGGTCGATCCGAAAGGCCTCGCGGCGATGGTGAACATTTCGATCAACGTGCCGACGCTCACGTTTCACGGACGCGACGACGGTTGCATCGGCGCCGAAACGCTCGAAGGGATGGAGAAGCTGTTCCCAAAAGGCTTGAAGATCGAGCTGGTGCCGGACGCCGGTCATTTCGTGCATCAGGAACGCCCAGACTACCTCAACGAATTGATGCTGAAGTTCCTGAAATCTTAAGCGCAATAACCTCCTCATGGTTGGCACTCGAGGCGTCTGGCGTCGCCCTGCTTCCGCGCGGTGCCATACTGCGCGATCCGAGAGCGCTGCCGGTTGCCGTCAGCTCTCGGGAACTTCCCGACACTCTCGAAATTCTCCGGGCGACCGCACCCCGCCTCCAGCAGTTGGGCATCAAACATCTCTCAATTTTCGGTTCAACGGCACGCGGTACACGGCGCGCCGATAGCGATATCGATTTGCTGGTTGACCTCGACGAGCAACAAAGCATTGACCTGCTCGACTATGCTGGAATAGTCGCCGAGCTTCAAAATCTGGTTCGGCAACGGGTCGATGTCGCTCTACGCTATAGGCTCAAAGCTCACGTCGCTCCAACTGCACTTCGAGACGAGATCCGTGTCTTCTAGTAATCCCGAACAACGCTTGCGCGATATCCTCGACAATATCTCGAGATCCGCTCCTACATGCGGGGTGTGGACGCTCAACAACTCGTCGCGAACCACAAGACGCAAGATGCCGTCGAGCGGTGCCTCGAGCGAATCTGCGAAGCCGCGCGAAAACTCGGCGATGCTCTTGACGTAAAATACCCGGAAGCGGAATTTCCGAAACTCCGTCAACTCGGCAGCGTGCTGCGACACGACTACGATGAGGTTGATACCGATATGCTCTGGCGTTCGGTGACAGGACGCCTGGATCCGCTTGAGACAGCTTGCCGCCGCGAACTCGCCGGGACGAAGAAATAACCCAGCGTCGGTTACCCGGATAACCTCGATCTGTCCACCGTGCCGCTCGATCCGGCGCGCGGGGTGCGCAGCAACGCGTAAGCCGTCACCGCGACGAAGACCGCGAGGTTGATCGAGGCGGCAGAGATCAGCGCCGCGTTCGGATGGTCGGGGAAATATGACGACGTGTCGGTTAGATGCTTGATGTAGAGGAGGTTGAACAGGAACGTCCCGCTGACGACGGCGAAGATCGCGGTGAGAATGCTGCTGTCCAACGCGATCGGAATCAGGAATACCAGCGGGTAGTACAGGTAACGCTCGTGCATCCGCGGCGCGAACATGAAGAAGCCGAATAGCGCTACGAATATCGCAAGCATCGCGGCGCGCGCCGACCGCGCGCGCCAGATCAGGTAGGACACGATCAGGTAAACGGCGCACGTCAGCGACAGGCCGAACGCGCTGTACGAGACCCCGCCGAAAATTTTGTCGGTGTCCGGCGTGCCCATCCCGCCGATCAACCCCATGAAGTTGAACGCGCCCACCGATGCTTCGCTGAAGCGCGTGCCCAGGTCCTTATAAACGTTGATTATCCAGTCCCACGAATGCCCGAGTTGATACGGCAGTATCCCGATCGCAACTGTTCCCAGAAATGCGCCCGCGCACCATCCGCATTCCACCAGGCCCGCGTTGAACAGCGTCCACAGCGCGATCGGCGGCGCGAACGCGAGCGCTTGCGGCTTGGCCAGGATGGCAATCGCGGCCGCACTCCATCCCATGCGATAGCGGCCGGTGAGGATCAGGATGGCGGCGGCGATCATCGGCAGTGCGACGACCGAGTCGCTCTGGCCCCATACCACGGTATCGAAAATGAGCGCCGGGTTGAGCGCGAACAGCATCATTACGATGACGGCGCGGATGCCGCGTCCGTCGCGCCACGCGGCGAAGTAGATCGTGAGGC
>JBOHWI010000202.1:0-6548 GCA_050736675.1 Binatus sp. (SeqCode) | reverse complement strand
GTGGTGGGGGCGTAGCCGATGCCGCAACAGTCCACGGCAAAAACTTTACCCAATGTCCTAGCGGAGCGAGGTGCGGGGAAAGAATCGGCCGTGGCGCCCCCGCGCAGACCGTTCCTGTTTATGATCGCCGCCCTCACGATTCCGATTATCGTGCTGGATCAAGCGACCAAGATGTTCGTGCAGTCGCACATGGCGCTGTATGAGAGTATCGCGCTGATTCCGAACTATCTAGATATCACCTACACCCTGAACCCGGGCGCCGCGTTCAGCATCTTCGCGGATGCTCCGGCGTGGGTCCGCCTGGCGTTTCTGATGTCGATGTCGTGCGTGGCGATCATCGTACTGCTCGTGCTGCTGGCGCGATCCGAGCGCGTGTCGATTAATTCGATCGCGTTCGCACTTATTCTGGGCGGAGCGACGGGCAACCTGATCGACCGTGCGCTGCGCGGCGGTCGCGTAATCGACTTCATGCGGGCACATTACTACGATCTGAACTACCCGGTATTCAACGTCGCCGACAGCGCGATCTCGATTGGCGTCACGCTGATCATTCTCGCGTCGCTCTTTGGCGCCGACGACGAACCCAAACAAAATAGTTCCGGCTAAAATTCTGAAATCGAGGAATTCAGCGCCTCACTGAATCGGATGAGCGCTATGGAGGCGGTGATTCAGTACGACTCCGCGCCGGTATTTCCGGACCAGCCAGCCGCTGGCATCGATTTTCGTAAAGCCGGGCTGTCAAATCACTTCGAACTCAGTTCGATGCCACCTGTCGCGACCGGAACGCCCGATTCCACCGTAGCGCGCCACTTGTCGATTGCCTCGACCGTAAAGCGCCAGTCGCTGCCGACGCGGAACGCAGGCAGCTGATTTTTCTTGAGCATCCGGTAAATCGTGGACGGATGCACGCGCAGGTAGGTTGACACATCTTGCACCGTAAGGACCCTGCTTCCCATTTCATCGAATCGATCCATGTTTCGCCTCCGCGTTACGCGCATTTACCCCATTTTCTGGGCCCGTTAGCCATGTACAGATTGACGAGCACTGCGTACGCGACTCAGTACATACTAAACACATCACAGGCGTGCCAAGCATTCAAGCGTAAGTTTCGTGATAAATTGTCACCTGCATGACACTTCGAGTTGCGATTGTGGGGTTTTGGTGAAAATGTTCGGGCGAAATTCAGCGCAGATGTGACACGATGTCGTCAATCGATAAAGTTTTTGTCATCGAGTGACCAAGACGATCGAGCAGCACGAATTCGACCGCGCCCGCGGCGCGCTTCTTGTCCAGGCTGAGCGCGCGGAGAAAATCGGGGCTGTCCCATCCGGGGGGCATCGCGGTCGGCAGGCCGGCGCGTTCGATCAGATGCTGGAGCCGTGACGCTTCGTCGGCAGAAAATGCCGCATATTGAGATGACAGCCGCGCCGCCGCGACCATCCCTATCGCGACCGCCTCGCCGTGAAAGTAGCTGCCGTAGCCGGCGCTCGCTTCGATCGCGTGGCCGACGGTGTGACCGAAGTTCAGGCTTTTGCGCAGGCCGCTTTCGCGCTCGTCGGCGCTGACCACGGCGGCCTTGTGCATCAGCGATCGCGCGACGACCTGTTCGAGCAGGTCGGGCCGGCGCGCAAGGATCGCGTCGAGGTCGCGCTCGAGGTCCACGATCATGGGCGCGTCCATGATAGCGCCGTACTTGATAACCTCGCCCAGGCCTTCGCGAAACTCGCGGTCGGGCAGCGTCGCGAGCGTACTCACGTCGGCGACGATCAGCCGCGGCTGATAGAAAGCGCCGATCAGATTTTTGGCGTGACGATGGTTCACTGCGGTCTTGCCGCCGAGCGCGGAATCGACCTGCGCGACCACCGTCGTCGGCACTTGCACCAGTGGCAGGCCACGGAGAAAAGTCGCGGCCGCAAATCCCGCCAGATCGCCGACAACGCCGCCGCCGAGCGCGAATATAGCGCTTGAGCGATCGAGGCCGGCGGCGCTTATGCGATCGTAGAGCAGCTCGAGCGTAGCGAGAGCCTTGGAGGCTTCGCCGGGGGCCACCGAAATTACGACGGGTGCGAAACCGCTCTTGCGAAGGGCCTTCTCGACCTGCGCGGTGTAGAGCTTTTCGACCGTCGCGTCCGTGACGACAGCGCATTTGCCCGCCCGCAGTCCGGCGTCGTGCGCGAGCGCGCCCAGCTGGCCGAGGATTCCCACGCCGACGTAAGCGTCATGCGACGCAGGCCCGAGTTCTATGCGGATAGTATGCATAACCGCTACGGCAGGACCCGCCTGGCGGCGCGTGCTCCGAAGGCCGCGATAACGCTGTCGGCCAGCTGATCAACTGTGAGATCGGAAGTGTCGATTTGGACATCGGCGCGGGCGTAGGCGTCCGCACGCTCGGCCATCAGCTCGTTGATTCGAGCCAGGGTGGATTTTCCGCCTTCAGTTAATTTGGGGCGCTTCGCTTTCGATCGCTCGACCCGCGCGGCAACCACCTCGGGCCGCGCCGTAAGACATACGATCACGCCGACGCGCTTGAGCGCCGCGCAGTTCGCCTCGTCAACCAACACGCCGCCTCCGGTCGAGATCACCTCGGGATGCGGCCCGTGGCAATTCGGGCATCGCCGATGATCGCTGGTCAGATGCGCGACCGCTTCGCGTTCGAGCCGGCGGAAGTGCGCCTCTCCATGGTCGGCGAAAATTTGCGCGACTGGTTTTCCGGCGCGCGCGACGATGACCGAGTCGACATCGACGAATTCCCACCCGAGCCGGCGCGCGACGATCGGTCCGACCGAGGTTTTCCCGGTGGCCATGAATCCGGTGATGATCAGTTTCGGCGTCATTTGCGTTACAGCGCGCGTATCGCCGCAGCTGGGCACGCTCACGGGTCAGTAGTTGCGGACCTGTTCGAGGAAGCCCTGGAAGTTCCGCGTTATCTCGGTCAGCGAATCGCCGCCGAACTTTTCGAGGAAGGCCGCCGCGAGTACGAACGCGACCACCGCTTCCGCGATTACTGCGGCGGCGGGAATCGCGCATACGTCCGAGCGCTCGATCGCGCCGACCGCTTCCGCCTTGGTTTTGATGTCGACCGAGCGCAGCGGACGCATCAGCGTTGACAGCGGCTTGAACGCGACCCGGACGCGCAGCGGCTCACCCGTGCTCATGCCGCCCTCGGTGCCGCCTGAATTGTTCGAGTGGCGCGTGAAGCGATGGTGTACGGCGTCGTAGCCGATTTCGTCGTGCAGTTCGGAGCCGCGAATCCGCGCCGCCGTGAATCCCAGCCCCAGCTCGACGCCTTTAACCGCCTGCAGGCTGAGCAGCGCGAAGGCGAGGCGGCCGTCCAGCTTGCGATCCCATTGCACGTGGCTGCCAAGCCCGACCGGCAAGCCGGTCGCGACCACCTCGACGATACCGCCGAGCGTGTCGCCGGTCTTTTTGCAGGCGTCAATTTCGGCGACGATTTTACTTTCCGCTTCAGGATCGGCCACCCGCACTTGCGACGCCTCTGTGATCCGCCGCAGCTCCGCGACGCTTAACTCGGGGCGCGTCTTCGCCTCGGTCGCACCGATACTCGCGACGTAGCCGAGCACGTCGATTCCGAACGGCAGGAGAATCTGCTTTGCGAGGCCGCCGATCGCCACGCGCGCCGTGGTCTCGCGCGCCGACGCCCGTTCGAGCACATCGCGGATATCGTCGAGATTGTATTTCAGCACGCCCGCCAGGTCGGCGTGGCCGGGCCGCGCTCGCGTGACGACCTCGGCCGCGCCGCGATCGCTGGGGTCGGCGGACATCTTCCGGGTCCAATTTTTGAAATCACGATTCTCGATGATGAAGGTAATCGGACTGCCGAGTGATTTGCCGAAGCGGATGCCGGAGACC
Organism: Binatus sp. (SeqCode); assembly: GCA_050736675.1. Taxonomy (GTDB): domain Bacteria; phylum Desulfobacterota; class Binatia; order Binatales; family Binataceae; genus Binatus. The sequence goes on along the minus strand of JBOHWI010000202.1, from coordinate 2,678 downwards.
GGGCGCACCTCGTCCTTCTCGATCAGCATCCGGCCGCCGCGGCCGTAGCCCTTCTGGCGGCGCGCAAGGTCGGCGTTGATCGCGGCGATGTCGATATCGAAGCCGGCGGGAACGCCTTCGACGGTCGCAACCAGTTCGGGACCGTGCGATTCACCGGCTGTCAGAAATCGAAGCATTTTTTCAGTATCGCCTCGGTACGCGCGTTTCGGGCGGCCTCCAAGTATTTGATTGAACCAGACTGGACGTGCGCGGGAAAGCGGGGGGTGACTCGCTGGATCGCTCGGGTGGGGTGTAAGTTGCATGCGGGATGCAGGCCAACATTGTCATCGTCGGGGCGACGCGCGGATTCGAAACGCTGACCTATTCGATTCCGAATTCGCTCGACGGCCTGGTCCAGCCCGGGCATCGCGTGCTCGCGCCGCTGCGATCGCGCAAGGTGACGGGACTGGTTACCGAAGTCGGCGAACGCCTTTCGACCGCGCAACTCAAGCCGCTGCTCGAAGTCCTCGAACCGCAGCCCCTGTTCGACCATGCGCATCTGCAACTGATGGACTTTCTGGCGTCGTACTACATGGTTTCGATTGCCGACGCGTATCGCAGCGTCATCCCCGCGTTCGCGCGCATCGAGTCGCGAGTTGCGTATGCGCTGGCGAATCCTCCCGATGCGCTGGCGCGCGCGGCGTTCACGCGGGTCGAGCGCGCGATTATCGATGCGCTCGCTAAGGGCGCGGCCACGACGCGCCGGCTCGAAAAGGTCGGACCGCCCAGTGAAGTGCGCGCCACGATTGCGCGCTTCATCGCAAATGGCACGTTGGCCCGGCGCGACTCGACCACCGGGCGCCATCGCGATACGGCGGACACGGATTCCGTCGCGCGGCTGGCCGAAGGCGCGATCGTAGGGGCGCTGCGCGGCGCTAAGCAGCGCGCAGTGCTCGACGCGGTCGCGAAGGCCGGCGCGTCCGGTGCTCGGGTTAAAGATCTGAAGACGGAAATCGACGGCGCGAGCGCGGTGCTGAAGAACCTCGCGAGTCGTGGGCTCGTCACGATCGATTCACCGCCGCCGTCGCACAACATCACCGCCGCCGATTTCCATCTCACCGACGAGCAGCAAGTCGCGCTCGACGCGGTCGCGCCGGCCATCGAGCATCGGCGCTACCAGGCGTTTCTGCTCTGGGGCGTCACCGCCAGTGGCAAGACCGAAGTCTACCTGAACCTCGCCGCGCGGGCGCTCGCCGCCGGCCGCAACGTTCTGATCATGGTGCCCGAGATCGCGCTGGCCGACGAAATCGTGCGTTCGTTTCGCGCGCGCTTCGGCTCGCTCGTCGGTATCGCGCACAGCGCGCAGAGCGTGTCCGAACGATGGGCGAGCTGGATGGCGGCGATCGGCGGACAGGCGCGCTTGATGATCGGTCCGCGCTCGGTGATTTTTGCGCCGCTGCACGACCTCGGGTTGATCGTCGTCGACGAGGAGCATGACGCGTCATACAAGAATGAGGAAGGGATTTACTACCATGCACGCGATCTCGCGGTCGCGCTCGCAGGCTATTCGAATTGTCCCGTAGTGCTCGGCTCCGCGACGCCGTCGAGCGAGTCGTACGCAAATGCGCGCCGTGGACGCTACCGGCTGCTGCGACTCTTGCGGCGCGTGAACGATCGTTCGATGGCATCGGTCGAAGTCGTCGATATGCGGCGTGAAGTTGCCGATGCGCGCAGGCTCGCGGCGGTCGCGCCGACAAACGGCGCGGCGCCGCGAGACGCAAAGGCGCAAGCCGCGGAAGTACCGGAGACGGTTCCGCTGTCGACGACACTGGTCGCGGCGCTGCGCGAGAATCTCGCGTCGCGCGGCCAGAGTATGGTGTTCCTCAACCGCCGCGGCTTTCACAATTTTCTGCAATGCCACATTTGCGGCAACGTGATTGCGTGTCCCAACTGCAGCGTCAGCATGACCTTTCACATGCGCGACCGCTCTCTGCGATGTCATTATTGCGGCAATCACACCAGTGCGCCCGACACCTGTCCCGAATGCAAAGGCTACGGGCTCAAGGGCCAGGGCTTCGGCACCGAGCGCCTCACACAGACGCTGGCGGAGATGATGCCGGCGGCGCGCATCGAGCGGATGGACTCCGACACCAGCGGTCTGCGCGGCGCGCGTGCGCGGATGCTGGCCGAGCTTCGCGCGGGCGAAATCGATATCCTGGTCGGCACGCAGATGATCACCAAGGGCTTCGATTTTCCCGGCATCACATTGGCCGCGGTGGTGAATGCCGATTTGGCGCTGAACATGCCCGACTTCCGTTCCGCCGAGCGGACGTTTCAGTTGCTGACGCAAATCGCGGGTCGCGCGGGTCGCGGCGAACGTCCGGGCCGCGTCATCATCCAGACCTACGCGCCCAATCACTACAGCATCCGCGCCGCCCGGGAGCAGGACTACGCGCGGTTCATGCGGCGCGAGCTGGAGCTGCGGCGCGACCTTATGTATCCGCCGTTTGCGCGCCTCGCGATGGTGCGAATCGAAGGCGCAGAGCCGCACCTGGTCAGGCGCGTGGCCGAGGCGGTCGCGAAATCTCTCGCAAAGAGTTCGACGCCGGAGGGGCTACGAGTGTTGGGGCCGGCGCCGGCGCCGATCGAGCGAATCAAGCGGCGCTTCCGATGGCAGGTGATGGTAAAATCGCTATCGC
>JBOHWI010000201.1:0-6353 GCA_050736675.1 Binatus sp. (SeqCode) | reverse complement strand
GCGCTGAACACGATGAACGCGGAGATCTGCGGGCAGTTTCGCGACCGGATCGCGCCGGCCGCCGCAATCCCCATGCATACGCCCGATGAGGCGATTGCGGAGCTCGAATACGCCGCGCGTCTTGGCTTGAAGGTCGCGATGATCCCGCCCGGCGTCGCGCGGCCGATTCCCGCGCTCGAGCGCGAGCACGCGGATGCGTTTCCCACCGCGGCGTACTTCGATTGCTACGGGCTCGACAGCTTCTTCGATTACGATCCGGTGTGGCGCAAATTTGTCGAGTTGAAGATTGCGGTAACGTCGCACGGCGGCGTCGGCCTACGCTACCTGCCGCTGGGGCGCCGCTCGCCAACCAATTACATGTTCAATCACATCGGCGCGCACGCCTATCAGCAGGGCGAGCTCTGCCGTTCGATCGTGATGGGCGGAGTTGCGACGCGGTTCCCGGACCTGGCGTTCGGATTTCTCGAATGTGGCGCGGGATGGGCTTGCGACCTGCTTCATTCACTTGAGGAGCACTGGGAGAAGCGCAATGTCGCAGGCCTGGCGAACTACGATCCGTCGCAGCTCGACCGCCCGCGGCTGCATCAACTGCTCGCCGAGTACGGCGGTCCTGAATTTGTCGCGAAGAAATCGGCGCGCGCCGAGCGGGCCTACGACGAAGGCCTCGAGCGCCACGACCGCGCGGCGGATCGCGACGAATGGGCGCTGACCGGCGTGCGCGAAGAACACGACTTCGCGCGAATCTTCGCCAACTTCTATTTCGGTTGCGAGGCCGACGACTTGAGCGTCCATCGCGCGCTCGACTCACGCGCAAATCCGATGCGGACGCGGCTGCAGCCGATTTTCTCCTCCGACATCGGGCACTGGGACGTGCCGGAGATCTCGACGGTGCTGCTCGAGAGCCATCGGCTGGTGGACAAGGGGCTGTTGAGCGACGCGGATTATCGCGACTTCGTTTTCACGTATCCGGCGCAACTTCATCTGAAGGCTGATCCGGAATTCTTCGCCGGCACCGCCCTCGCGGATTCCGCCGCCAAGTTGAACGCATCGCCGTAGAGGCTCTGGATGCTTTCGGCTGAACCCAAACGCGAATGGGATGAGAAGGGCTTCTTCATCATCCGCGGCTTTATCCCGATTGAAGACTGCCGCGCTATGCACGCGCGAGTCGTCGAGATTTGCCGGCTGAACGCGGCCGGGAAGAGCGTTCCGAACGTATTCGTGCTGCCCGAAAAGAAGCCGAATCCGCTCGCGCGGAACCCCGAAGACCACGTCGGCAAAGTATTCCGGCTCCATCGCGATCCGATTTTCAAAAGGCTGGCCGAAGCTCCCGCGGTGGTCGATATCGTCAGCGATCTGATCGGACCCGAGCTCGATTGTTTCGTCAGCCAGTTCATTTTCAAAAATCACGGCGCGCTGGGACAGCCGTGGCATCAGGATTCCTACTACTTCGCCTTCAGCACGCGGCCGCAAGTTGGAATCTGGCTGGCCGTCACCGAGGCCACGCTAGACAACGGATGCCTCCGTGTGATGCCGGGTTCGCACCTGGAGCCGGTGCACAAGCACGTGCCGGACCGGCGCCCGCACGCGCAGTATGGCTATACGGAGATCGTCGATTACGACACATCGAAGTCGGTGCCGGTACTGATGCAGGCCGGCGATTTGCTGGTGTTCCACAGCCACCTGATGCATTGCTCGACCGACAACATGTCGGGCGAGATCCGCGCCGCGATGGTGTGGCATTACACGAAGTCGGGAACAATAGATCAGACTAAAGAGAAGTTCGGGCACCAGAATCCGTCGCACGATTTCATGAAGATCGAGCGTCGCGGCGAGGCCGGGCACTGAATCATGAATGGAGCTGAGAGCCTGATTCGCACGGCGATAGCGGCCGGCGTCGAAGTCTGCTTTGCAAATCCGGGGACCACCGAGATGCCGCTGGTAGCGGCGCTCGATTCCGTCGAAGGGATGCGGCCGATTCTCGGATTGTTCGAGGGCGTCTGCACGGGCGCGGCCGACGGCTACGGGCGGATGGCTGAGAAGCCCGCGCTGACGCTGCTCCACCTTGGGCCGGGCTTCGCCAACGGCATCGCGAATCTGCACAACGCGCGGCGCGCGCGCTCGCCGATCGTAAATTTGATCGGCGACCACGCGACGTGGCACGTCGGCGCCGACGCGCCGCTCACCTCCGACATCGTTTCGCTCGCGACGCCGGTTTCGGGATGGATTCGAAGCATCCGCAATGCGGCATCGCTCGCGGGCGCGACTGCGGAAGCAATTGCGGCGGCCGGCGGCTCACCGGGGCAAATCGCGACGTTGATCATCCCGTCGGATTGCCAATGGGACCCGGCCGAAGGGCACGCGGCGCCAATTGGGCCGACCGCACCGCCGGCGGTTTCCTCCGATGCGATGAAGCGAGCAGCAGAATCGATTCGCAAAGGTGCGAAGGTCGCGCTTCTTCTCGGCGGCACTGCTCTCCGCGGACGTGGGCTGGAGGCGGCGGCGCGCGTCGCCGCCAAATCGAGATGTCATCTGATCTGCGAAACTTTCCCTGCGCGACTGGAACGCGGCGCGGGAATGCCCGCGCTCGATCGCCTGCCCTACTTTCCCGAACAAGCGATCGAGATGCTGAAAGCGTTCGATACAATTGTCATCGCCGGCGCGAAAAGGCCTGTCGCGTTTTTCGGCTATCCCGATTTTCCGAGCCAACTGATTCCGGAAGGTATCAAAACTGCGATTCTGGCGGAGCCGACCGATGATGTCCCCGCCGCACTGGAAGCACTCGCCGGTGAGATTGCCGCACCGGTTTCGGTCGCGACGCCGTCGAAAATATCGCGTCCCGAGATGCCCGTCGGAAAACTTAATGCCATGACCGCGGGCGCCGCGATTGCTGCGACGATGCCCGAGGGCGCAATCGTGATGGACGAGGCTGCCACCAGCGGATTGCCGTTTCTCGCCGCCTCGGCTGCGGCGCCGCCTCATACATATCTTTCACTGACTGGCGGCGCGATCGGGCAGGGATTGCCGTGCGCAACCGGCGCCGCCGTCGCGTGTCCGGACCGGCGCGTGATCGCCTTTCAGGCGGACGGGAGCGCGATGTACACGCTGCAGGCGTTGTGGACACAGGCCCGCGAGTCGCTCAACGTCACGACGGTGCTGTGCAACAATCACAGCTACCGAATTCTGCAAGTCGAGCTCGCGCGCGCGGGCGTGACCGAACCCGGCCGCAAGGCGCGCTCGCTCACCAGTCTCTCCAATCCCGATATCGAATGGACCAGTCTGGCACGGGGCTTGGGCGTGCCTGCGGTGCGCGTCGAGACGGCCGAGGATCTGACGCGCGAACTGGAACGCTCGCTCGCAACGCCCGGTCCGAGTCTGATCGAGATGATTCTCTAAATCCGTGCTAGCGGTGGCTTGCCTCGAGAATTTCGAGAGCCGCCCGCAGATCGGCAATCGTTTCGATCATGCTGTGATGTTCGATGCGGCTGCCAACGCCGATGAAATGCGTGCCCGCGCCCTCGGCTGCCTCGCGATCTACCCGGCTGTCGCCCACGTACACGGCTTGCGTCGCGTCGACTCCCGCGCGTTGGAGGCATAGGCGCAGGATGTCGGGCGCGGGCTTGGGCGGAACCTTGTCGAGCGCGCTCGCGACCGCATCGAACACGCCGCCGAGGCCGAGATGTTCGACCAGTGCCGGCACGGTGGCCGAGCGATTGGTCGCGAGGCCGAGCTTGTAGCGCCGCTTCAGCTCGAGCATGAACGGGCGCAAGTCGAACGGCGGCCGCAGCATCTTGAAAAACGGCGTCTGATCCATGTTGCGCGTCACGTCGTGCATCCTGGCGAGCTTGGCGGCGTCGCCGCGCGCTCGTGCCGCAAACACTTCGCTTGCGGCGTACGAAACCGCCGAGATTTCCTCGTCGCGGTCGAGCGGCGGTTCGCCGATCTTCGCAAATATCCAGTTGTAGTACGCAACGTTAGATTCGGTGGAATCGAACAGCACGCCGTCGGCGTCGAACATCAACAGTTCAATCATATCGAGCCAATATTGTGCGTGACTGATTCGCGCGGCGCCAGTCGAGCGCGGGACGGGAACGCGGCTCAGCGCGCGGCGCGCTTGCGATCGAGGCGCTCGGTCCGGCGCGCGTGCGCCGGTGCCGGCCGTCGCGGGATCGCCACGACTTCCCGCGCCGTGAGGCGATCGCCGCAATGCGAACAGACCAGGTCCGGTGCGGTCTTCGCGCCGCAGATGCGATGGATCAGTGTCATCGGCGGTCCCGACTCGTCGCTAAGCCAGGTGTCGCCCCATCGCATCATCGCGATCAGCACGGGATAGAGTTCGAGCCCCTTCCTGGTGAGCCGGTACTCGACGCGGCCGCTGTCGCCTTCGCTGCGTGCGCGATCGAGGATGCCGTCGCGCACCAGGTCGCGCAGTCGCGAGCTCAGGATGTTACGCGCGATGCCGGTCGCCTGCTGAAACTCGTCAAACCGGTGGCGTCCGAGAAACGCCTCGCGCAGTATGAGCATCGTCCAGCGCTCGCCGATTACCGACAGCGTTCGCGCCACCGAGCAGTTCATCTCCTTGACCGAATCCCATCGCATGGGCGTCTGTCACTCTCCTCCCCGAAATTCAGCGCACCGCAAAGTTCCCCAACCAAGCGGCGTCGAGGGGAGTATCGTTGCACTTTGAAACTTGGTTTGCTAGCAATTCGAGTTGCAAATTGAAACCATTGTTCATGCCCCCGATGAGGTCATTTATGTGAAAACAATCGTATTCGAGAAGCTGGGCGGGCCCGAGGTGATGAAAATCGCCGAGGTGCCCAAGCCCGAAGTGAAGCCCGGAATGGTGCTGATCAAAGTGCGCGCGGCCGGAATCAACTTCGCCGATACGCTCTTCCGGCAGGGACAGTACCTGATGCAGCCAAAGCTGCCAGATACGCCCGGACTGGAGGCCGCCGGCGAGATCGAGGCGGTCGGCGCAGGCGTGACGGCACTCAAACCCGGACAGCGCGTCGCCGCGCTCGGCAGCAAGATGTACGCAGAGTACGCGCTCGCGCCGGCCGCGCAGGTGATTTCGATTCCCGACCCGCTAAGCTTCGAGCATGCGGCGGCCTTTCCAGTGCAGGTGCTGACTGCGTGGCACATGCTGCATACGTCGCATCAAACGGGTCGAGGTCAGACGGTGCTGGTGCATTCGGCCGCGGGCGGTGTTGGAATCGTCGCCGTGCAAATCGCGAAGGCCGCCGGCGCGCGCGTGATCGGAACAGTGTCGAGCGCCGGCAAGGCCGCACTCGTAAAAGAGTACGGCGCGGACGACGTGATCAACTATGCCACCCACGACTTCGCCGTCGAAGCCAACCGCCTCACCGGCGGGCGCGGCGTCGATCTGATTCTGGACGCGGTCGGCGCGACCACCTTGGACAAGGGGCTGACCTGTCTCGCCCCGTTCGGGCATCTCATTCTCTACGGACGCTCAGGCGGGCCGCCGGAGCCGCTCAATTTGTTCAGACTGTTCGAGAAGTCGATCAAGGTCAGCGGCTTCGTGCTCTACACGGTGAGCGCCGTGCCCGACGCGATGCGCCGCGGAATCGAGGAGTCATTCCGGCTCATCGCGGAGGGCAAACTCAAACTGCTGGTCGGTAAGGCGTTCCCGCTCGCGCAGGCCGCAGAGGCTCATCAGTTCATGGAATCGCGGCAATCGACCGGCAAGCTGGTGCTGATCCCATAACGCCGCATCCTGTCTCTCCTCTCAATTCCGCCGCTGCGCGTTCCGGATCATGCGCAGGGCAAATCCTGCTTAGATTGCGATCCGTCTCGCTGGATTTTTGAGCAGTTCTTCAGTGGCATTTTGCAACTTGATAGCAATTTGCAACTGAGTCGAATTTTGACCCGCAATCCACAGATCGGATTCCGCTGTGCGCATAAACTCGTAATCTTTGCTGCGCTTTTACGCGATCGCTTTTGATCGCGCCGCTTAAGTCACGCGCACTCGACGTTCGCGCGTCCGCGTCCTGCGAAATATTTTTCGCGTGCACCCGCGAGTTTCCTTGTGCGATCGCCGACATTTTCGCGCGCCGCGATGGCACCCCAGTTGCTTGCTCTTCTCTATTTTTCCGCCGAGGAGGAACTCATGGAACATTTCAGTAAGGATGTTCGGAGGAATCGCGAGTGGAGCGCGTCCGCCCGGATGGCCGTCGCGGTGCTGGCCGCGTTGACGTTCATTGCGATAGCAGCCGCGGCTCGGGCCGACGTCAAGCCGGGCGACTTGATCACGCCCGCGAACGCGTCGAAGGTTAAGGACCTCGTCTCGCCCGGCGTCTACTACAAAGTCCTCAACGGGATGTCGATGAAGATCGTCC